>NZ_QTYW01000016.1:0-76023 GCF_003462365.1 Roseburia sp. TF10-5
ATAGCTGGAATTTTTTTGTGGATTTGGTTATACCTTAGCGTGTTGTTGCCAAGATGATACAATATAACGGCTTTATATTTTCCACCAATTTTAGATATCGTTGCATCAACAGGACAATTATATTTGTTTTGCATTTTTACATTTTACACTTTCTTTTTAGTTAGTATATTACAAAAAAGTACGTTCTTGTCTTTTTTATATCGAATCCATTATAATCAAATTGTCTAGACAATACAATCATAATTTTAAGGAGATTATACAGAAATGAATATTTTAGATATTGCAAAACAGCGTTTTTCAGTAAGAAACTATCTGACTAAAGAGATTTCACAGGAGACATTGGAGACAATTTTAGAAGCAGCTCATGTAGCACCAACCGCAGCAAATATGCAGCCTGTTAAACTATTGGTTGTAAAAAGCGATGAAGCAAAAGAAAAACTGGCAAAGGCAGCCAATATTTACAGTGCTCCAGTTGCAATCATTGTGTGTGCAGATACGGATAAAGCATGGACGCGTCCATTTGATGGGATGAAAACAACGGATATAGATGCGTCAATCATTACCGATCATATGATGCTTACAGCTACAGAACTTGGCTTGGGCTCTGTTTGGATTTGTTACTTTAAACCAGATGTGATAAAAGAAGAATTTAAACTTCCGTTGGGACTTGAACCAATCAATATATTGGCGATTGGATATACGAATGAGAAAGCAGATGCAAATAGACATGAATCCCAGCGTATACCAATGAAAGAATTTGTTTCATTCCTTTAATATAAAAATTATATATCAGCTCAAATTGCAGATGTAACAGAAAAGAGCATATCTGAAATTGAGAAAATTGTAAAGAAAGAGCCAGCAATGGCGTAAATATCATTAACGAAATAATAAAAAATAAGAGACGGCAAATCGTCAACAAGTTGTTGATAATTTGCCGTCTTTGTTGGTATATGGGAGTTATTCCTCTTTTTTTCTAGCCCTTGTCTTATAGACATTATACTGATTCTTGCATTTCGGAGAGCAGAATTCATTTCCCTTACGGCTTGCGATAAATGCCCTGCCACAGTGCTTACACAGCTTCATATCGCAGTCAGAATCCGTAAGCATAAAAGAAAAGCACATCTGGATCATGACGAGCAGGGAATGGAAGTTCCATACGATAACAGGGGCATTTTCCGCTAATGCGATATGGTAAGTCGGGGATATGCCGCCAAATGCAGACATACCCTGACGATATAGGTTTTTTGTCTGTTCATCCAGACTGTCATAGTCCATATAGTATAAGAAACTTGTGGTAAAGGTAAATGCCCAGTCGGAAAATTCTTTCACCAGCCAGTCATAGCGTTCTGCATATTCCTTCTGAAAACTCATCGTAACAGCCTGTGGATTCTTTCCCGTTGCAAGTGCGATTGCAATGCCATTCCGCATTGGTGGTGATGAATTTGTTGTATTTGCCGGCATGACACAAAAACAGGTTGAGTCAACCCTGCTCGAATTAAAGCATACAACAGAGAAGTAGTCTGGGACAAAGGTTGACAGAGTGAGTATCTCTGTTGGATATGCTCTTACGGAAGACCATAAAGAATTTTCTATTGAGGAGCTTGTGTATCATTAAGACAACAGGGAAACAAATTCCACGCGCTGATCCATCCAGTTCCCGATAATTGCAATTCCTTTTCCCATGGTAAAAGCTGCAACAATGGTTCCGATGCCAAGTCCCATGATATGTCCAAGACAGAAGAACGTCATACATGCGGTAATAACCAGACAGGTTACATCAAAACCGATTTTGATGCGGGCATAGGGAACCTTTGTGATGTCTGCGGCTTCCCGCGGAAACAGATCGGTTGGGATGATCGGTAGTTTGCAGCGGTTTGACAGCGCAATTCCAAAACAGATGATAAGATAACTCAATACAAAGTAGAGGATGCGAAGTGGTATATTCAGCGGCAGCCGCGTAATCCACAGTTCATGCAGATCCATCATCTCTCCAAACGCAAACCCTACAACAAAACTAAATAAATAGGATGGGACAAATTTTTTTCGCATAATCATTAGAATGCAGATCAAAAGTCCCTGAAACAGGTAAGTCCAGGTGCCGAGTGTCAGTTTCGGGAAAACCTGTTGAAACGCATACGGTACGCTTGAAATGGCGGAGATTCCGGAGCCGGACTGAAGCATCAGAAGGACACCGAGGCTGTTAATGATAACGGCAAGGACAAGTGCTGCCTCACCACGTAAGATTTTTTTCTGTTGTTTCATGATAATAGTGCTCTTTTCCGATAGATTTTGTATGCATTGCACACGGTTGCGATTATAGTCCTTTTTTCACAGATTTTCAAGTGTGGGTTATGTAATGGATGCATTTCCAGTGCAGAAGGTAACCGATTGTGGAGAGATTGCGTAAAACAGAATAAATTCTGATAAAATTTCTTGCAAAGTAGGTTTCCTTGTGGTATATGGTATTAAAACGGTTAAACTATGGAAACAGAAACGAAGAAAAGAGGGCAATCACAATGTGTACAGCAGCAACATACAAGACAACGGATTTTTATTTTGGACGTACCCTGGATTATGAATTTTCCTATGGGGATGAAGTGGCAGTCCTGCCACGGAATTATGCGCTTACCTTCCGGCATATGGGTGTATTAAAAGAGCATTATGCGATCATCGGTATGGCATATGTAGTGGGCGATTATCCACTGTATTATGATGGAATCAATGAAAAAGGACTGGGTATGGCAGGGCTTAATTTTGTCGGCAATGCCGTGTATCAGAAAATTGAAGAAGGGCGGGAAAACATCGCACAGTTTGAATTTATCCCATGGATTTTAGCACAGTGCGCTTCGGTTTGTGAAGCAAGAGAAAAGCTGGAGAAGATGAATCTGGTAGGAACACAGTTCAGTGAGCAGCTTCCGGCGGCACAATTACACTGGATGATTGCGGATGAAAAGGAATGTATTGTAGTAGAATGTATGGCGGATGGATTGCATATATATGACAATCCGGCGGGAGTTTTGACGAACAATCCGCCATTTCCGCAACAGATGTTTTTGTTGAATCAGTATATGCATCTGTCATCGAAGCAGCCGGTCAATGCGTTTTCCAAGCAGCTTCCTCTGGAGCAGTACAGCCGCGGCATGGGAGCACTGGGCTTGCCGGGGGATTTGTCTTCTGCTTCACGGTTTGCCCGTGTGGCATTCACCCGGCTGCATGCGATGTCGGGTGAATCCGAAAAAGAGAGTATCAGTCAGTTTTTTCATATTTTAGGTTCGGTGGATCAGCAGCGTGGCTGCTGTGAGGTGGCAGATGGCAAATATGAGATTACGTTGTATACTTCCTGCTGTAATGCAACAAAGGGTATTTATTACTATACGACATATGAAAATCATCAGATTACTGCTGTGGATATGCATCGGGAGAATCTCGATGGGGAAACGCTGGTGCATTACCCAATTGTGACAGGAGAACATATTTTGTGGCAGAATTAAAAGGGTGACATACACGAGGAGATGGAAAGGGAAGTTTGAAATGAAATATATTCCGTTAATCATAATATTACTTCTGATTCTGGCAATTTTGGTTTTGATTTTTTACGGAGTGTACCGTGTGAAACGTTTTTCCAGACAATTGTTTGGCACAGATGATATTTTGCAGGGCGTAAAAAAAGCGCAGGAAGATCTGTCAACAACACCGCGTTCGGTATCGGCAATGACAAGAATTGCCCTGCCGCAGATCGTTTCCGATTTTCCGGATTTTGAGTACAATGAAATGAAGCAGCGTGCAGAAAATGTCCTGATGCAGTATTTCGAGGCAGTAACGGCACAGGATGTAACAATTTTACAGGAAGGAAATGAAGATTTGAAAGAACAGCTTCGTTCGCAGATTCGCGCATTGGTCTCACAGGAAAAATGGGAACATTTTACGCAGGTAAAGATTCATCAGACGGAGATCGCCCGGTATCGGAAAGAAGCTGGCCGTTGCATCGTGACATTCCAGTCGGCGGTGGAAAGTTTTCATTATGTGACAGATGCAGCACATGCCGTGGTGCGGGGATCGGATCATATCTTAGAGCAGAGCCGCTATAATGTTGATCTGGTTTATATTCAAAATCGTGACCTTGCCAAAGGAAATACCGATGGAGCGCTTGGAGTCACATGTCCGAACTGTGGTGCGCCGATCACAAATCTCGGTGCAAAATTCTGTGAGTATTGCGGAGCAGGGGTTGTGGAGTTGAATGTACATGCATGGTCATTTGAGAATATTGAGGAAGCATAACTGTTTTGTATTTATTTGCAAGCATAGGTGAAATTGTTTTTAGTCTGCTTGCGTTTGCTGTGATATTGTGTTAAAGTACATATTGTTCTGAATATGAGAACCAGAGAGTGATGACAGAAGTCACACGAAGGGGTACACCACCGCGGGTGTAGCTTTCTTTGTGTGGCTTTTTTTGTTGCAATAATAAGTGATTGCGAAACTTTTTCCAGATTCTTCCGTAATCGCCTAAATAATTTCAAAATAAAAAGGAGGTCTTACATGGTACATATCAATGGAAAAGACATAGATGTGGCAGGGCAGTCCCTGATGGATTTTTTAAATGCAAATGATTATGAGATGGGTACGTTTGTTGTGGAATGCAATGAAGAGATTATTCATAAAGAGGATTATAAAACATATATCCTCAGGGATGGTGATGTTATAGAAGTTGTCCAGTTTATGGGGGGTGGCTGCGGTACATCTCTGATGTATCGCTCCATGATGTAGCGTCGGTCCATTTGCGAAGCAAATTTTTCAAATCATAGGAAATTCCTTCCTATGATTCAAAAACGCTCCGCGGGGATGCGCAGCTCGCGGAGTTGAGGGTTATGTTGAACATACCGCTCGCGCGCGAAAGTGTGCGGTCAAGCGCACACTTTATTTAAAGAAAAATACCAGAGAGAATACAAGAAAGAAGGAAGAAAAAATGAAGAATGACACATTTACATTAGGAGGAAAAGAATTCTCCTCGCGTTTTATTTTAGGATCAGGAAAATATTCCATGGAGCTGATCAAGGCTGCCGTTGAAAACGCCGGAGCACAGATTATTACATTAGCAGTGCGCCGCACCAACACAAAGAAAAAAGAAAACATTCTGGACTTTATCCCGGATAACGTAACATTGCTTCCAAACACTTCAGGTGCAAGAGATGCAAAAGAAGCAGTCCGCATTGCGCGCATGGCAAGAGAACTTGGATGCGGAGATTTCGTAAAGGTTGAGATTATGAAAGACAGTAAATATTTGCTGCCGGATAATGTGGAGACCGTAAAGGCAACCGAAATGCTGGCAAAAGAAGGATTTGTGGTACTTCCATACATGTATCCGGATCTGTATACCGCACGTGATTTGGTCAATGCCGGAGCCGCAGCTGTTATGCCATTGGCGTCTCCGATCGGTTCTAATAAAGGTTTGGCAACGAAAGAATTTATCCAGATTCTGATTGATGAGATTGATCTGCCGGTAATTGTGGATGCCGGAATCGGAAGACCTTCCCAGGCATGCGAGGCAATGGAGATGGGAGCTGCCGCAGTTATGGCAAATACCGCAATTGCAACAGCAGGAGATGTCCCGGCCATGGCGGGTGCATTCAAGGCAGCCATTGAAGCTGGAAGAAGTGCATATCTGTCGGGACTGGGCCGTGTACTTGAGCGTGGTGCTTCCGCAAGTGATCCACTGACCGGATTTTTGAGAGACTAGGGGGCGAAATCATGGCTGAAAATCAATTTTTTATTGACTCCGATAAGTTAAGCGAAGCTGCACTGGAGCGCAAACATAAACTGGAAACCGATCCGTCGAGCAGAACGAACCATATGGAATATATGCCGGGGATGGAACAGATCGATCCAACCATAAGAAATAAAGTCCTTTCCGAGATGGACAGTTACGATTACAACAAATATACGGCAAGAGATGTGCAGAATGCATTAGAGCATGAAACCTGCAGCGTTGAGGATTTTAAAGCATTGCTTTCGCCAGCCGCAGAACCGTTTTTGGAGCGCATGGCACAGCGTGCAAAGATCGAGACAGGCAAGCATTTCGGAAATACGGTGTATCTGTTCACACCGCTTTACATTGCAAACTACTGCGAGAATTACTGTGTGTACTGCGGATTTAACTGCTACAACGACATTCATCGTAAGAAACTGACTTTTGAGGAAATCGAGCATGAGATGAAAGTCATTGCAGACTCCGGCATTGAGGAAATCCTGATGCTGACTGGCGAGAGCCGTGCGCAGAGTGATGTCGAGTATATCGGGGAAGCCTGCAGGCTGGCAAAGAAATATTTCCGCAATATCGGTCTGGAAATTTATCCGGTCAACAGTGATGAATACCGGTATCTGCATGAATGTGGTGCAGATTATGTGACCGTATTTCAGGAAACCTATGACAATGTGAAATACGAAACCCTGCATCTGATGGGACATAAGAGAGTATTCCCTTACCGCTTTGAGGCACAGGAGCGTGCGTTGATGGGCGGCATGCGTGGCGTTGGATTTTCTGCATTGCTGGGGCTTTCTGATTTTCACAAGGATGCACTGGCATCGGCATTGCACATTTATTATCTGCAGCGCAAATATCCGTATGCGGAGTATTCTCTGTCCTGTCCGCGTCTGCGCCCGATCATCAACAACGATAAGATTAATCCACTGGATGTGCATGAGAAGCAGTTGTGTCAGATTCTGTGTGCGTATCGTATTTTTCTGCCTTATGTCGGTATCACCGTTTCTTCCCGCGAGCAGAAACATTTCCGTGACGGTATTGTAAAGATTGCAGCAACAAAAGTTTCGGCAGGCGTATCCACAGGAATTGGTGATCATGAGAGTAAATATACGGGAAAGGATACCGGAGAATCCGGAGATGAACAGTTTGAAATCTCCGATGGCAGAAGCTTTGACCAGATGTATAACGATATGGAAAGCGAAGGTCTGCAGCCGGTGTTAAACGATTATGTCTATGTATAGAAAGATTTGTGTGACGAACCGCCATCTGGCAGAGCGGCCGTTTCTGGAACAGTTAGAGCGTGTGCTTGCCACGAAACCGTATGCCATGATTCTGAGGGAAAAAGATCTCACGGAAGAGGCATACGAAGAACTTGCGGGAAAAGTAAAAAAGTTGTGTGAAAACACGGACACCAGACTGATTCTGCACAGCTTCCCGGATGCTGCAATGCATCTGGGGGGTACGGCCATTCATATGCCGTTGCATCGGTTTATGGAGATGCCGGAAGAGCAAAAGCAAAAATTTCTGGTGCGCGGTGTCTCCGTACATTCGGTGGAGGATGCGCACCGGGCAGAACAATGTGGGGCAACCTATCTGACGGCAGGGCATGTGTTTGTGACTGATTGTAAAAAAGGACTGGCACCGAGAGGACTTGATTTTTTGCATGAGGTGTGCAGCTCTGTGAAAATTCCGGTATACGCAATTGGCGGGATTCATGAAGAAAATATGGAAAGCTGCATCCAGTCAGGTGCAGCAGGCGTGTGCATGATGTCGGAATATATGAAAATCTGATACAGAAAAACGGATAACAAAGCGGTGAAAATATGATTTTCGGTATTTGTTTTTTATTGCTGAAAAAACCATCGTAACGTGTTATACTGGCAGAAGCATGAGGATAAATGTCAGGAAACATGAAAGAAGAGGTTACCAGTCAATAAAAATGAGTAACATACTGGAAAAACAGTTTTTAAAACAACGAAATGATTTTGAAAAATCCTGTGTGGAGAGAGATAAAAAACACCACTTTCCGCAAGGAGTGATTTTTGAAACAGATATCGCATATGCAAAGGATAAAAACAAAGCGCACCGTCTGGACAGATATCGTCCAAGAGGGAAAGAAGCGCAGATACTTCCGGTGATTATCAATGTCCATGGGGGAGGGCTGCTTCTCGGAAATAAGGAATTTAACAAGTATTTTTGTGCGCTGCTCAGTAAGAAGGGATTTCTGGTGTACAGCATGGAGTACCGGCTCATCCCGGACTGTACATTTTTTGATCAGCTGCGTGACATCTTTCTTGCAATGGATTTTGTAAAGGAACATGCTGCAGCAGACGGAGGAGATCTGTCGCATGTCTATCTTGTCGGGGACAGTGGCGGGGCCTGTCTGGCCACTTATGCAAATGCAATACAGAACAGCAAAAAAATAGCAAAGGCAGCGGGCGTAAAACCGTCTGAGCTTAAGGTGCACGCACTTGGTCTCATCAGTGGGATGTTTTATACGGCAAAATTTGATAAGATTGGTCTGTTTCTTCCGAAATATCTGTATGGAAAACAGTACAAAAAAGCACCATTTGCGGCTTATGTAAATCCGGAAAATCCGGAGCTGCTTTATGCGCTTGCACCGGCATGGCTGGTGACAAGCCATAACGATCATCTGAGAAATTACACGATCCGTTTTGAGAAGGCGCTGACAGCTGCAAAGAAAGAGCATGAGATTGTTGATTTTCCGAAAAACAAAAAACTGACGCATGCATTTTCTGTGTTTGAACCGTTTCTTCCGGAGAGTCATGCCGTTATTGATATGCTTACGGAATATCTCAGAAAATTTTGACATCGGAGTGGAAAAAACGGAATCAGATTTAGATAACAGAACAGGGAGATTGCAGCGAATGCTGCATTCTCCCTGTTTTTAGCTGATCATATCCAAAAACATCTGATGGATTTTCCGGTCGCTGTCGAGTTCCGGATGGAAAGCAATTGCGACCTGATTTCCATAGCGTACACCGACGATATGGTCATCGACTACTGAGAGAATCTCCACACCGTCCGATACACTCTCTACATAAGGGGCGCGGATAAAAGACATTGGAACCAGTCCGAGATCTTTAAATTCTGCCTTCGTATGGAAACTGCCGAGCTGGCGGCCGTAGGCATTTCTTTTTACCTGCATCGGGATTGTGCCAAAATGTTCCGGGGAGCCTAAAAGGATCAATCCGGCGCAGGTGCCAAGCACCGGCAGTCCATCAGTAATCTGCTTTCTCAGTGGATCAAACATTCTAAGTTCCCGGAGAAGTTTTCCCTGTACAGTGCTTTCCCCACCCGGCAGGATCAGTCCGTCATACGGCTGGTCTAGGTCTGCCGCCTGACGCAGTTCCACGGTCTTTACCCCAAGTTCTTCCAATACATGTTCATGTTCGATAAATGCACCCTGCAGGGCAAGTACTGCAACAGTCATGTTTATTTCCCTCTTTCTGCCATCAGTAAGGCGATTTCCTGTTCGTTGATTCCGACCATGGCTTCTCCAAGCCCGGCAGATAATTCTGCGATCAGTTTTGCATCGGTATAGTTTGTGACGGCTTTTACGATAGCAGCTGCACGCTTGGCAGGATTGCCGGATTTAAAGATTCCGGAACCGACAAAGACACCTTCTGCTCCGAGCTGCATCATTAAAGCAGCATCTGCCGGGGTAGCGACACCGCCGGCAGCAAAGTTAACCACCGGAAGTTTTCCGTTATTATGGACATAGACAACCAGATCATACGGTACCTGTAATTCCTTTGCTGCTTCGAAAAGTTCATCTTCCCGCAGGCTGACAACTTTTGCAATCTGGCTGTTGATCTTTCGCATGTGGCGGACGGCCTGTACGACATCACCGGTACCAGGTTCTCCTTTGGTACGGATCATGGATGCACCTTCACTGATACGACGGAGTGCTTCACCGAGATCTTTGGCACCGCAGACAAACGGAACCTTGAACTGGTGCTTATCGATATGGTAGACGTCATCGGCAGGAGAGAGCACTTCACTCTCGTCGATATAGTCGATCTCGATAGCCTCTAAAAGCTGTGCCTCTACAAAATGACCGATCCGGCACTTGGCCATAACCGGGATGGATACGGCTTCCTGAATGCCGCGGATCATCTGAGGATCGCTCATGCGGGAAACGCCGCCGGCTGCACGGATGTCGGCAGGAATCCGTTCGAGTGCCATGACGGCGCATGCGCCAGCTTCTTCTGCAATTTTTGCCTGTTCTGGTGTGGTGACGTCCATAATTACGCCACCTTTTAACATCTGTGCAAGGTTTTTATTTAATTCATACTGTTCTGCTGTGCTCATCGGTATTCTTCTCCTTTTTTGTTAAAATTTGTTTTATGCCGGTCATTATAGAACTTGATTGGATATATGAAAATAGCCAAAATAAATATTTATTATAAGACCAGAACGACAAAACAACGTTAAATGATATAAAATCACATGATGTAGTAATAAAAACCATATAATATAGTAGACATGCGATGACAAATGGTGTAATATGATGTGTGACATAAAAGGAGTAGAAAACGGAGGCGGGATGAAGCTGAAACAGCGCACGATTTATTATCAGGATGAACTGCATGACGAGTTTGCCGGAGATCATATTAAAGCAAAACATATTGGACAGGATTACCGGTATATCCGGGTGCGTCCGTTGGAACGTATGCTGCACGGATTCTGGTATGGCATAGTTGCAATTCCGCTTGCACGTCTTTACATGAAACTGCATTTTTCACATAAAATAATAAACAAAGAAGTGTTAAAGCAGGCCGGAAACAGTGGATTTTATCTGTATGGGAATCATACACATTTTCTGGCGGATGCGCTGATACCAACGCTGGTAAATCATCCGCGGGAAACGGCGGTGATCGTGCATCCGAACAATGTTTCCATGCCGGTGCTGGGGCGGATTACACCATATCTTGGGGCACTTCCGCTGCCGGATGACAGAGGTGCCATGAAACATTTTCTGGAGGCATTGACCTGGCATACCGATTGTGGAGATTGTATTATGATCTATCCGGAAGCACATATCTGGCCGTTTTATACCGGAATACGGCCGTTTCCTGATACATCATTCCGCTATCCGGTGCAGCAGAAACTTCCGGTTTTCTGTCTGACCAATACTTATCAGCGCAGGGGAAAGTCTCACATTCCGCAGATCGTAACGTATCTGGATGGGCCATTTTATCCGGATGCAGAATTGCCTGCAAAACTGCAAAAAACGCAGCTGAGGGATCAGGTGTATGAAGCCATGGGAAAACGGGCGCAAAACAGCAATATGGAAATGATTCGTTATATAAAAAAAGACACTGACAGGGAGAAATCATTCATATGAGAAATATTCTTTTTTGTGGAAACAGTAAAGTATTTGATGGTGTGCTTACATGCATGTTGTCTGTTTTAAAAAGAACACATGCAACAGATCCGTTCTGTTTTTATATTTTCACAATGGACATGACGCGGATCAGACCGGAATATACGCCGATCAGCGAAGATATGACAGATTTTCTGGAGCGCGTTGCAAAAAAATTTCATCCGCAGAACCGGGTGATTTCGGTGGATGTAACAGTATTATATGAGCGTTATTTCGGAGGATGTCCGAATGAAAGTGCTTATTGTTCGCCATATACACTTTTGCGCCTGCTGGCAGATCTGGTGCCGGGAATGCCGGATAAACTGTTGTATCTGGATGCGGATATTCTGTTTCAGAGAGATATCCGCCTGCTGTATGACAAGGATGTGTCACACGTGGAATATGCCGCGGCAAGGGATCATTATGGCAAGTATCTGATCTCCCCGGATTATATTAATGCGGGGGTATTGCTGCTTAATATGAAAAATATCAGAAGAACCGGTCTGTTTATGAAAGCACGGAAGCTGCTTCAGACCCAAAAACTCATTTTTGCGGACCAAAGCGCGATTATTCGCAGTACGCGTGCGAAAATGCTGCTCCCGCAGAAATTTAATGATCAGAAATTTTTACATAAACATACCGTTGTGAGACATTTTTCCAGGCGGCTGTTTTATCTGCCGTATCCGCATACGGACAACATCAAACAATGGGAGGTAGAACGGGTGCATACGGTATTTCATTACCACGCATTTGATGACATTTTAAAAGAGTATCTGTATTTAAAACATATTTACGAAAAAAGGAAACACATATAAATTGCTGCACCCGGATGAAGCGGATGCAGGGGAGGAGAAGGATCATGAAAGAGAAAATGAATAAAATACCGGTGTTTTACGCATGTGATGATAATTTTGTGAAATACACGATGGTTTCACTGCAGTCGATGATGGATCATGCATCCAAAGAGGTACAGTATGAAATTCATGTACTTCATACCAATATTTCGGAAGAAATGCAAAAGAAGATGTATGCTATGGAGAATGCAAATTTTTCTGTGCAGTTTGATCATGTGACGGAATATTTACATTCCGTACAGGAGAAACTTCCGCTTCGGGATTATTATTCCAAAACAACATATTTTCGCCTGTTTATCGCGGAAATGTTTCCGGAAATAGACAAAGCTATTTATATCGACAGCGATACGGTTGTGCTGGGGGATATTGCACAACTGTATGCTTATGATCTTGGAGATGCTTATGTGGGAGCGTGCAAGGAGCAGGTGATGATCCAGGAAGATGTATATGGCACTTATGTGGAGAAGGTGCTTGGGGTGGAACGCGACAATTATTTCAATGCGGGGATGCTGGTCATCAATTGTGAACAGTTTCGTAAAAATCACGTATTAGAGCAGTTTATGGAACTTCTCCCGATGTACAATTTTGTGGTCACTCAGGATGAAGATTATCTGAATCTGATCTGTCACAACAAGGTGTGCTGGCTGCCCCAGAAGTGGAATGTGGAAGTGTTCGGCCAGATCCCGTGCAGGGAAGAAGAAATCTGTGTGCTGCATTATATTATGGTCTCGAAGCCGTGGCATTACAGTGACTGCCGTCTGCAGGGATATTTTTGGGAGAGCGCACAAAAGACCAGTGTGTATGCCGAGATCCGTAAGGTGCTTGAAAGCTATACAGACGAAGAAAGAAAGCGGGATGCGGAGTCCTGTGACCGTCTGATGCAGACCGCAAAGGATGAGATCGCAAAGGAAAATAATTACCTGAATTTGGTGAAAGCAGGGAAATTAAAGTCCAAAGACCGCCTGGAAGTACTTGAAAAAATTGCTTTGTACGAAAGAGAAGGCCGTTTTGGGGAAGATGTGGAGGAAGATCCGCCTACCCGTGAGCTTCAGCCGTCTGAGATCGATTATCTGCGCAAAAAATTAAAGAGCCGTATCAAGACAAGATTGACTTACAAAGTAGCGCGGACATTTTTAAACAAGATCATTGAAAATAAACAGCTGATCATCAAGGATGTCATTGGAACGGAACATATGGATGCACTGACTTCCGGTGCGGTGATTACCTGTAATCATTTCAACGCATTTGACAGCTTTGCCATGCAGATTGCCTATGAAAAATCAAAACAGTGCAAAAAACGCCGGCTTTACCGTGTGATCCGGGAAGGAAACTATACGAATTTTCCGGGATTTTACGGAATGCTCATGCGAAACTGTTACACGTTTCCACTGAGTTCCAACCGCGATACGATGAAGAAATTTTTAAGTTCCATGGATACTGTGCTGCAGCACGGAGATTTCATGCTGGTCTATCCGGAGCAGAGTATGTGGTGGAATTACCGCAAACCAAAACCGTTAAAGAAGGGTGCCTATACATTTGCCGCCAAAAACCATGTGCCGGTGCTGCCTTGCTTTATCACCATGGAAGACAGCGACATCCTCGGCGATGATGGCTTTTATGTGCAGGAATACACGATACACATTGCAGAGCCGATTTATCCGGACCCACAGAAAACACAGGCAGAAAATGTGGATGCGATGCGCAGGAAAAATGCTGCTGTATGGAAACAGATTTACGAAGAGTTTTACGGAATTCCCCTGGTATATGATACTGCGGAAGCAGTGCAGTATGTGGGAAAACCGACCAATATCGCATAAGAACAGATACCAGACCGCCGGAGGATGCCTCCGGCGGTTTTTTCATAAGGGGATTGACAGAAAAGCAGTGTGAGAGTACTATACTACTTAGCAATGCTAAATAGCACCACTAAATAAAAAGAAAAGGGATGGGTATGGAAGAAAAGTATATACAGCAGTTTAAAAAGGGCGCATACGAAATGATCCTGCTTTCGCTGATCGCCCAAAAAGAAACATACGGTTATGAGATTCTGACGGAAATACAAAAACAGGGTGGTGAAATCTTTGCATTTGCCAAAGAGGGAACCATTTATCCGATCTTGTACCGTCTGACAAAGGCAGGACTTATCCAGTACCGCCTGGTGCCGGCGAAAGCAAACGGGGGCGAAAAAAAATATTATTCGCTTACCGGAGAGGGAAAAGATATGCTCGAAAAAATGAAAAATTTTTGGGAAAACTACAAGGATTGTGTGGATGGATTTATGAAAGGGGATGCGTAATATGAACAGAGAAACCTATATACGGAAAGTAAAAAAACAACTGGACTGTTCCGTGAAAGAAAAAGAGGAGATCGTGCGGGATCTTCAGGAGATTTTTGATTCTGGAAAAGAGCATGGAAAAAGCGAAAGCCAGATCATAAAACAGCTCGGAAAACCGCAGGCGTATGCACAGGCGCTCGGCTGTGGCAGACAGACCATGCCGCTGTCCGGAAAACGAAAAGTTGCTGTAGTGTTTTTGGCGGTGGGTGGACTGTTCTGTCTGTATGCACTGGGCGAAAGTCTGCGGTTTCGGATGCCGAAAAATGCCATTGGCGGTGGGGATGCGATGACGATGATCGTGCTGCAAAACTCGTCACCGGTAAACAGCAGCGAGATTTTTGGGGGATTGGCGGTCATCTGTATGGTTGCACTGGTTTTTCTTTTACGAAAGAGGAAAAAATAAGGAGAGGAATATTAAGAAATAATGGAACACATAAAGAAAAAACTAGCAGTAATTGTTGTGTTTTTCGCTGTTTTTATTGGAATTGTTACAATCTGGACAGTCCGAAAACAAAGCCAGCCAAAATTGACAGCGGTCACATGGAAATTGGAGGAAGAAGCGGATTTAGACGGCAACGAGCTTTCATCCTACGCAAAAGATCCTTCCAAAAGCAAGGTCGTTCTGACATTTAAAAAAGATCAGACCTATCGGTGCAAAAATCTTGAAAACAAAAAAATCTGGAAGGGAACATACACACTGTCGCGTACAAAATCGAAAGATACCTACATGCTGCATCTCGTTCCGGATCAGGGAACGGCATCGTACTATGGCGTGTACGGGACACGCGAGTATGAAGATGGTACCGGGCACATGTCGGTCATACTGACCACAAAAGACAAAATTTTATCATTCCTTGCAGAATAAGGAAAAGACAGCAATTCCGGCTGTTCCTTTTACTGTCTGCGGAACTGTGCGGGTGTCATGCCGGTAAGTTTTTTAAACATCACGATAAAATGGCTGGAATCTGTATAACCGACATCGTGTGCGATCTCCTGAATTTTGCGGTCACGGCGCATAAGCAGCAGCTCTTTTGCCTTGGTGATCCGGTAGTTTGTTAAATATTCGTAGACGGAGCAGCCTAGGTAGCGCACAAACAGGCGGGACAGGTATTGCGGGGATACATAGACCTGCCGGCATAACTTTTCGGCGGTCAGGTCTTCCATATAGTGTGTTTCGATCAGCCGCAATACGGGCTCAACATATTTTTCCCACAGGGGATCGCTGGTATTTGCGTGGAAAAATCCATTGGAAAACTGCAGCAGCAGTGCATAACAGTCGCAGGAAAGCTGGTGTGTATTGACTGGTGCTGTTTTAAAACGTGCTACAGCACGGTCGATTACAGCTTTGATTTCCAGAGCATTTTCCTTTTCTGTAAAAATTATGCGGTTGTTGCCAAGAATCTGCGGCAGATGTGCTTCCATTGTACCGCCAAATGTTGCAAAACACGTAATCCATGCAGAGGTGTCTGCTGCACGGTAAGCATGTGGGACATGCGGTGTGATCAGAATGCCGTGACCTTCGGGCAAAAAATATTCTTTTCCGTCAATTGTGAAAATGCCACAGCCTTCTTCTGTCTGCAAATAGTGATAGATTGGGTAACCTTGTGGACGGCTGAGCGCTTCCTGCAGCCAGTGGTTTCCAACGGAATCAAACTGGAATGGTTCTTTGCTGAGCGTGTTGCTGAAATAGATTGCCATGAGATACCTCCACTTCTTTTTTCTATGGAATCATAGCATATTTCAACAGAAAAAGAAATAGTTTCAAAATGTTATATAAATTGGTTTATCATGTTATACAAATGTAAAAGATTGTATCGTATAATAGGGAAAAATCAACGAAAACAAAAAATGAGACATAAATTCAGAATCGAAAAGAAAAGGAGAAAACTATGAGCACGCATTTTAAGAGAATCCTCTACGGAGGAGATTACAACCCGAATCAGTGGCCGAAGGATATCTGGCAGGAAGATATGCGCATTTTTAAGGATGCACACATCAATACCGCGACAATCAATGTATTTTCATGGGCAAAGATCCAGCCGTCGGAGCATGAATATTATTTTGATGAGCTTGACGAGATCGTGGATATGCTTTCGAAAGAAAATTACGATATCGTATTTGCCACGTCCACGGCAGCCCTTCCGGGATGGATGGTGCGTAAATATCCGGAAGTGATGTTTACCGATTATGAAGGAAGACAGCACAAATTTGGCGGCCGTCACAATGCCTGCCCGAATTCTTTTGTGTTTAAACATTATGCGCGTGAACTGGCATATAAACTGGCAGAGCGCTATGCAGACAATCCACATGTGACCTGCTGGCATGTCAGCAACGAATATGGAAACGAGTGTTTCTGTGAGAACTGTCAGAAGGCATTCCGTGTGTGGCTGAAAGATAAGTATAAGACAATTGATGCATTAAACAGGGCCTGGAATATGGAATTCTGGGGACATACCGTTTACGACTGGGATGATGTGGTACCGCCAAATGCGTTAAGTGACGGAATCGGAAGTGAAAAAACCGCTTTCGCAGGTATTTCCATTGATTATCGCAGATTTTATTCGGACAGCCAGTTAGCGTGCTTCAAGATGGAGCGCGACGCTATAAAGAGTGTGAAACCGGATGCATTTGTTACCACAAACCTGATGGGAACGTTTAAAGGACTTGATTATTTCAAATGGGCAAAAGAGATGGATGTTGTATCCTGGGATAATTATCCTTCCTATGATACGCCGTGGAGCAGCATTGCCATGACACACGATCTGATGCGCGGTTTAAAAAATGAGCCGTTTATGCTGATGGAGCAGACACCAAGCCAGCAGAACTGGCAGAAATACAATTCCCTGAAACGTCCGGGGCAGATGCGGGCACAAAGTTATCAGACACTGGCACATGGGGCAGACACGATCCAGTTTTTCCAGCTTCGCAGAAGTGTGGGCGGATGTGAGAAATTCCATGGCGCTGTGATTGCACATGCAGGAAGTGAAAATACCCGTGTTTTCCGTGAGGTGGCTCAGCTTGGCGCGGAGCTGGAAAGCTTTGGAGACCGTACTTTGGGATCACGCAATGAAGCGGAAGTCGGACTGATTTTCGACTGGGATAATTACTGGGCATTGGAGTACACCAGCGGTCCGTCCGAGGATTTAAAATATGTGGATCAGATTCATCAGTACTATCAGTATTTTTACAAAAAGAATATTGGTGTGGATATGATTCCTGTGGATGCGGATTTTTCAAAATACAAGATTGTTGTGGCGCCGGTGCTTTATATGGTAAAGGATGGAATGAAAGAAGCGCTGGAGAATTTTGTGAAAAATGGCGGTATTCTGATTACTACGTTTATGAGCGGAATTGTCGGACAGTCGGATAATGTATATCTGGGCGGTTATCCGGGACCGCTCCGCGAGATGGCGGGGGTATGGGTTGAGGAGATTGATGCCCTTGCACCGGAACAGAAAAATAAGGCAAAGTTTGCAGACGGCAGTACAGCAGCATGCGGTCTTCTGTGTGATCTGATGCATTTAGAGGGTGCGAAAGCACTTGCCTCTTATGAGGAAGATTTCTATGCGGGAATGCCGGCAGCATCGAAGAATACATACGGAAAAGGTACCACATATTATATTGCAACCCAGTTTGAGGAAGAAGGGCTTGCAAAGATTTTGGATCAGGCAGTCCAGGAGGCCGGAGTTTCATCCGTTATCCCGGAAGAAACCGGACTTGAAGTTGTCACACGCGTCAGTGATACCACGCGATTCTATTTTGTCATGAACTTTACGGATGAGGAGCAGATTCTGCCGGAGAGTCTGACCGGAAAGAAAGACATGATCAGCGGAAAGATGACAGAACACGGAATGAAATTGAAAAAATGGGATGTCCTTTTACTGGAAGAACATCTGTAAACAAAAGACAGCGCCGGAATCCGGGAAAGTGGATCCGGTGCTGTTTTTATTCCCGTTTAAAGTACAGGTTTGCATGGTATCTCTCCCCTCCTGGTAATCTTTTCATTATTTTCTTGATTTTATCACAGAACAGTTCATACAACATCGATCTATCTTGCAAATTGTTATGCATTCTTTTGATTTTGCAAAAATCCTTAAAGTTTTTTTAACCAGGCATGAACAGTTGAAGGGACAGTGGAAATTTTATTCAGGATTGTGTATACTGAAACTATCCTGACAATTGCAGATTTTCAGAAAAGAGGGAAATACTATGAAGAAAAGATTATACAAGAGCAGTACAGATAAAAAGGTTTGTGGAGTATGTGGCGGAATCGCAAACTATTTTGACGTAGATCCGACCGTGATTCGTCTGATCTGGGTGATCTTTACACTTGCGGGCGGCAGTGGACTGATTGCATACATCATTGCGGCCATTATCATGCCGGATGAAATGTAACATAAAATGATAGAAAGCCGAAAGGAGAATTAATAAATATATGTGGGCTTACGAAAGTGTTTTTTATCAGATTTATCCGCTTGGGTTCTGCGGAGCACCATTTGAAAATGACGGTGTGCTGGAACATAGAATTGAAAAAGTAAATGACTGGATTCCTCATATTAAAAAATTAGGGGCCGATGCCATTTATTTTTCTCCGGTATTTGAGTCGGACACACATGGATACAATACCAGAGATTATACAAAGATTGATACCCGCCTGGGTACAAATGAGGATTTCGCAAATGTATGTAACAATCTGCACAAAGAAGGAATCCGCGTGGTACTTGACGGTGTATTCAACCATGTGGGAAGAGGGTTCTGGGCATTTGAGGATGTCTTGAAAAACCGGGAGCAGTCACCTTATGTGAACTGGTTCGGACGCATTGCCTTTGACGGAAATTCCAACTACAATGACGGCTTATGGTATGAGGGATGGGAAGGAAACTATGATCTGGTCAAACTGAACCTGCGCAATGAAGAGGTGATCCAGCATATCTTTTCTGCCATCAAAGGATGGGTAGACGAATTTGATATTGACGGACTGCGGCTGGACGTGGCATATTGTCTGGATCATGATTTTGTGCGCAGACTGCGCAGTTTCTGTAATGAATTAAAACCGGACTTTTTCCTTGTCGGAGAGACACTGCATGGGGATTATAACCAGCTGATGAACGATGAAATGCTGCATTCGGTGACGAACTATGAGTGTTACAAGGGATTGTATTCCAGCTTTAACTGCATGAACATGTTTGAGATCAATCATTCACTGCTTCGTCAGTTCGGACCGGAAAACTGGACGTTATATAAGGGAAAACACCTGTTGTCTTTCGTGGATAATCATGATGTGACCCGTGTGGCCTCCATTCTGACCAATAAAAATCATCTGCCGCTGATTTACGCGCTTGCTTTTGGGATGCCGGGAATCCCATGCGTATATTACGGAAGTGAGTGGGGCGCAGAAGGACGCAAAGAAGATGGAGATCCGGCACTTCGTCCAGCGTTTGAGAAACCGGAGTGGAATGATCTGACAGAGTGGATTTCCAAACTGGCAGAGGCAAAGAAACAGTCCAAAGCACTGCAGTATGGAAACTTTATATCTAAAGTTCTGACCAATGGACAGTGCGTGTTTGAAAGAGAATGGGAAGGGGAACGCGTCTACGTTGCGATCAATGCGGCAGACAGTCCGTTTTATGCAGGATTTGATGCCGGAGCAGTGGAAGCCACCGACCTGATCACCGGAGAAAAAATTGCATTGAATGGTGGATTTGAGATTCCGGGATATCGTGCGTTTTTCCTGCGGGTGTAATATGGTAGCGGATTTTGAATTAAAGAAGCTGGTAAAGCCATTGCAGGACTGGTTTGATGGGCATGCCCGCGTACTCCCCTGGAGAGATGATCCGAAGGCATATAAAGTATGGATTTCTGAGATCATGTTACAGCAGACAAGGGTAGAAGCCGTTAAACCTTACTTTGCACGGTTTATGGAGGCGCTTCCCGATGTGGAGGCGCTTGCCGCGTGTCCGGAGGATCGTTATCTGAAACTGTGGGAAGGACTTGGTTACTACAACCGTGTCCGGAATCTGCATGCCGCAGCGGAACAGATTATGGAGCAGTATGGCGGGACAATTCCGGATACGGTGGAAGAACTGCTTCGCCTGAAAGGCATCGGAAGCTATACGGCAGGAGCGATAGCTTCGATTGCCTATAACCGGCCGGTTCCGGCGGTGGACGGGAATGTGCTGCGGGTGATTTCCCGTGTGTGCGCAGATGATTCGGATATCATGAAGCAGTCGGTTCGCAGTGCGATGGAGCGCAGCCTGCAGGCGATGATGGAAACGGAAGTAACGAATGGTCTGATTCCGCGCAAATTTAACCAGGCACTGATGGAGTTAGGCGCAATGGTGTGTGTGCCGAATGGGGCACCGCATTGTCCGGGATGTCCATGGTATGGATTCTGTGAGGCACGTCTGCAGGATAAAATTGACACGATTCCGGTGAAAACCAGAGCAAAAGCGCGCAGAATCGAGGAGCGCACGGTGTTTGTTATCCGGGACGGAGAACATGTGGCATTGCGCAAGCGGCCGGCGAAGGGGCTTTTAGCAGGCTTGTATGAACTTCCGAATGTTTCGGGTATCTTAGAGCAGCAGGAGGCTTTGGAATATGTGAAAAACCAGGGGTTTTCACCGATACGGATACATGCACTTGCACCGGCCAGACACATTTTTTCCCATGTGGAGTGGCATATGCATGCCTATGTGGTTCTCGTAGAAGAAACTACGGCACCAAAAGAAAATATTTTATTTACTGAGGCACAGAAAGCAGTGGAAAACTATGCAGTTCCCAGTGCTTTTTCCGCGTATTGGAATGCCATTAAGATGGAAATCAAAGAGTAAGCAAAAGAGCTGTCCGGACAGGACAGCTCTTTTTATGTGTTATGAGAAAAAATTAATCTCTAAAAAAGGGAGGACCTCGCGCCTTGCGGTGCGAGGATTATGAAAAAGAAAAAGTTTATTTCTTAGGTATGACTAAAGTATAGTTTGCAATTATGACGCCGGTGTGTGGAGTTTATGAGAGATTTGTAAATAAATTATGAACAAAAATAACAATGGAAAAAGATTAAGCAAATGTTAAGATAATATCTCTCGACTGTTTATAAATTCTCATTTATAATAGGTCTATCAATTATTTTTTCAGCAGGTTTGTACGAAGGGAAAACATATGAAATTATTAACATTTACAATACCGTGTTACAATTCACAGGATTATATGCGTCACTGCATTGAATCGATTCTTCCGGGAGGGGAAGATGTGGAGATTTTGATTGTGGATGACGGATCAAAGGATGATACCGCTGCGATTGCAGATGAATATGCCGAAAAATATCCAACGATTGTAAAAGCAATTCATCAGGAGAACGGGGGACATGGAGAAGCTGTGAATGCGGGAATCCGCAATGCAACCGGTTTATATTTTAAGGTAGTGGACAGTGATGACTGGGTAGACTGGAACGCTTATCAGGCGATTCTTGCAAAGCTTAGGGAGATTGCAGGGGGAAGTGTGGCACTTGATATGCTTCTGGCAAATTATGTATATGAGAAGGAAGGGGCAAAACACAAGCGGGTCATGCGTCAGACCGGTTTTCCGAAAGATCAGATCTTTACCTGGAGTGATGTGCGGCATTTTTATAAAGGACATTACATACTGATGCATTCCGTGATCTACCGTACAAAACTTCTCCGGGAATGTGGACTTGAACTGCCGAAACATACTTTTTATGTGGATAACATTTATGTATATAAGCCATTGCCGCATGTGCGGACGATGTATTATATGGATGTGGATTTTTACCGTTATTTTATCGGAAGAGAGGATCAGTCCGTCAATGAGAAGGTGATGATCAGCCGGATTGACCAGCAGATCCGTGTGAATAAGATCATGATTGACGATGTGGATCTGAATAAAGTGTCCAATTATAAATGTCGGCATTATATGATAAACTATCTGGAAATTATCACGGTTGTCACGACGGTTATGCTGCTGCGTTCCGGTACAGAAGAAAACCTTGAGAAAAAGCGTGAATTGTGGCGATATATCAAAAACAAGGATATCGGCCTGTTTCACCGCCTGCGCAGAGGCATTATGGGACAGACCATGAATCTGCCGGGAAGAAGCGGAAGAAAAATTTCGGTTGCGGCATATCGTCTGTCGCAAAAAGTGGTTGGATTTAATTAAAAAAGTTTACTGTCTTGTCACCTGTAAAGATATGTGCTATACTGCATGTCAAACACTATTGAAATATACATACAGAAGGTGGCAAAAATGAAAACAGATATTCTGATCGTGGGAAGTGGATGTTCCGGTTTATACTGTGCATTAAATCTTCCGCGGGAGAAACAGATTACAATTATTACAAAGTCAGATGTTAAGAGCAGTGATTCTTACCTTGCACAGGGAGGAATCTGTATGCTTAAGGATGACAGTGATTATGACAGTTATTTTGAGGATACGATGAAAGCGGGACATTATGAAAATGACCGGGAATCCGTATCGATTATGATCCGTTCGTCACAGGATGTGATTCATGACCTGATCGGATTTGGCGTGGATTTTGCCCATGACGAGAATGGCAATCTTGCATTTACCAGAGAGGGAGCACATTCGGACAAGCGTATCCTTTTTCATGAGGATATTACAGGAGAAGAAATTACAAGCAAGCTGCTTGCAGCTACCCGCAAGTGTCCGAATATTACCATATTGGAAAATACCAGGATGGTAGATATTGTGACGAAGGATAACTGCTGTTACGGAGCCGTAATCCGCAGGGAGGACGGTACAATTGAAACGGTGGAAGCGGAGCATACCGTCTGGGCATGTGGAGGAATCGGAGGATTATATCGTCATTCGACTAATTTCCGTCATCTGACCGGAGATGCCCTTGCACTTTCCATCAAACATGGAATCCGTTTGAAAGATGTGAATTATGTACAGATTCATCCGACCACATTCTATTCGCCGGACGAAGAGGAACGCAGTTTTCTGATTTCGGAATCTGTCCGCGGAGAAGGGGCAAAGCTTTATGACAAGAATAAGAAACGGTTTGTCAATGAGCTGCTGCCGCGTGATCTGCTGGCAGAAGAAATTTATAAGCAGATGGCAAAAGATGGAACAGATCATGTATGGGAAGATCTGCGTACCATTCCAAGAGAAGAATTGATGGAACATTTCCCGAATATTGTGGAACATTGCCGTGAAATGGGGTATGATGTAACCAAAGAATGCATTCCTGTGGTACCGGCACAGCATTATTTCATGGGTGGGGTATGGGTAGATCACGAAAGCCATACGTCCATGGAACGTCTGTATGCTGTGGGAGAGACGGCATGTAACGGAGTACACGGAAAAAACCGTCTGGCAAGTAATTCCCTGTTGGAAAGCCTTGTATTTGCAAAACGGGCGGCAAAGCAGATGAGTGAGCAGAAGGAAAAGATTTCCACAGCACCGGAACTGTTTGCGGCAATTGACCGGAGTATCTATGCGGATGCTGCAGCACTGGCGAGCCGGTATCATGAATATGTACGGGAAGCGATTATCGCGGCAGATGCAAAGATGCAGCAGGTACAGGATGCAAGGACAAAAGCAACGGTTGCATTTCGCAAGCAGTGTGCACAGGTCGGATAAAATAAAATAAGAAAATCAGGAGAAAAAGATGTACGATCAGGTAACTTTAAAATTAAATGTAGATCCATGGATTCTCAGTGCTTTAAAAGAAGATATCACAAGTGAGGATGTCTCCACAAACAGTGTCATGCCTCATCCACAGGCAGGAGAAGTGGATCTTATCTGCAAAGAAGATGGCATTATCTGTGGTCTGCAGGTATTCGAGAGAGTGTTTACCCTTCTCGATGAAAAGACAACCGTTGAATTCTTTGTGCAGGATGGAGCAGAAGTTCATAAGGGACAGCTTATGGCAAAAGTGCATGGCGATATCCGGACCCTTTTATGCGGAGAGCGTACCGCACTGAATTATCTGCAGCGTATGAGCGGAATTGCAACCTACACACATTCCGTGGCAGAATTATTAAAAGGAACCGGAATCAAACTTCTGGATACCAGAAAGACAACACCAAACAATCGTATTTTTGAAAAATATGCAGTAAGAATCGGTGGTGGAAATAACCACAGATATAATCTTTCCGACGGGGTATTGCTGAAAGATAATCATATCGGAGCTGCAGGCGGAGTAAAAGAAGCGATTGCTGCTGCAAAGGAGTATGCACCGTTTGTCCGTAAGATTGAGGTAGAAGTAGAAAATCTGGATATGGTAAAGGAAGCTGTGGAGGCAGGTGCGGATATTATCATGCTGGATAATATGGACACCGATGCGCTGAAAGAAGCCATCGCCTATATTGACGGACGGGCAGAGATTGAAGTTTCCGGAAATGTGACGAAAGAAAATATTGCAAGACTGACCGGGCTTGGCGTAGATTATGTTTCCAGCGGAGCACTGACACATTCGGCTCCGATCCTGGATATTTCTTTGAAAAATCTGCATCCGGTAGAAAATTAAAGAAGGTGGGATTCCAGAAATGAGCGGGGAAGAAAGGCGTGGAAAAATTATACAGGCACTAAAAAACAGTGACAAAGCAGTTTCTGCCACGACACTGGCAAAAGAATTTGACGTGAGCAGACAGGTCATTGTGCAGGATGTTGCACTTCTTCGGGCAAATGGAAAAAATATATTTTCGACCAACCGGGGGTATCTGATACAGGAAGATGAGGAGACAACCCGTGTATTTAAGGTACAGCATGAAGATGATGAGGTTGAAAAAGAGCTGACAACGATTGTGGATCTCGGAGGAACCGTTGAGGATGTATTTGTATATCATAAGGTATACGGAGTGCTTCGGGCAGAGATGAATATCAAATCCCGTATGGATATCCGCAATTATATGGAGGAGATCCGTTCCGGGAAATCCAGTCTGTTGAAAAATGTTACTTCCGGATATCATTATCATACGGTCCGGGCGGAACGCGTGGAAATTCTGGATATGATTCAGGAGGAATTGCAGAAGAAGGGGCTCCTTGCAAAACTACAGGACTATGAACCTGTTGATTTTTGGGGACAGAATAATTATAATGAGTAAATGACTACTATTGTGATTATTGATAAGAAGTCAGAGAAAGAATAAAAAGGAGAAGGATGGAATGAGCGACGAGTTTACAACAAACGAAAACGGTTCAAAAACACCGGAGGAAACAAACTTTCAGGATTATACGGCACCGGAAAATGAGATCGTACAGAATGAAACATCACAGATGACGCAGGAACAGCCGGAGACTTCTTATGGAGCAACATCGGCAGAGGAAAATCCGCAGCCGGACAATACGGCATATGCGTATGGACAGACTGCGTACCAGCAGGCATATCAGAGTGAACAGTCACAGCCGAATGCATATCAGCAGGCATATTACGGACAGACACAGGCAAAGGGAACAGGAACCGGATTTGGAATTGCCTCACTGGTTCTTGGAATTTTATCTGTTTTTACATTTGCATGCTGCATTAATTATATTCTGGCAGTGCTTGCGATTATTTTCGGTATTGTGCAGATGGTAAAGAACGAGAAAAAGGGGCTGGCGATTGGTGGAATTATTACAGCAGTGATTTCGATTGTTCTTGGGATTGCCGTTTCGCTTTATGCTGTGAATATTGCGGAAAAAATGCAGGACCCGGACAGTCCGTTTTATCAGTATTTTGAAGAGTATGAGCAGAAACTGGAAGAAGGAAAGAGTTCTTTCTAGCCGGGAGTTATAAAAAGGAGAACCTGTTTTACAGGTTCTCCTTTATTCGTATATCGATGTCTGTGTAGTGGAATTCTTCGCAGGAGATGCCCTCAATCAGATAACGGGAGAGCAATTCTACCGGAAGGTATCCCTGCTTGTATGGCTGCTGGCAGATGGTAGCAGTGATAATGCCATCATCGAGCAGTTTTTTTGTGGAAGGAACACAGTCGTAAGTAAAGATACGCATGGCATCGATCCGGCCGCTTTCGACTGCGGCACGGCATCCGCCTGCTACACCGCCGGCTGCAAAATACAGCACATTGATTTCGGGGTGTGAAGCCAGCATTTCTTTGACTTTTTCATAACTTTCATTATCATCATCATGATTTTCTATTGTTTCCACGATATGAATACGTTCGCCCTTTTCGGAAAGCGTTGAAGTGAAACCCTCGATACGATCGGAGTGACAGAGTACATGTGACGAACCGGTTACAATACCAATATGAATTTCCCCGAATGTCATCAGAGAAACCAGTCCGGCAGCAGTCTGTCCGGACAGGCGGTAATTACTTCCGACATATGCGATCCTGCGGGACAGAATATCGGTGTTTACGGTGATGACCGGAATGTTCATTTCTGTGAGGCGGTCGATTTCTGCGGCAATATATAAAGAATTGAATGGTGCGATAACTAATCCGTTGATGCCTTCCGCAAGCAGTGCTTCCATGGTATTAAATTGTTCGGTCTCATCAAATGGAACCTGACGGATAAGAACGGTGAAATTATAGGCAGATAATTCTTTTGCCTTGGCATTTACGCCTTCAAGGACTTCACTGAAAAAAGGATTGGAATCGGGAAATAAAATAACACCGATTTTCAGATTCTTTTTCTGTGCAGCAAGCATTAGTCCTGCTTTGTTGGGTTTATAGTTTAATTTTTCTGCAATTTCACGTACACGGGCTGCAGTATTGGCATTGACGGAACCGCGGTTGTTCAGTACACGGTCAACCGTACCGCGTGAAACACCTGCCATTTCAGCAATCTGTTTTATAGTGGCCATGTCGTTCCCCCTTGTTGAATTTTTCCTGAATAACTCTTACAAGGGTAGCATTGATAAGGTAAAATGTCAATTGAAATACAGAAAATGTGTGCGTGCACGACAAGAGCGGGGAAAGTTACTGTACGCTTTTCACAAAATAAGCGCAACCGGTTTGGAAGAAATCACGAAAAAGAGAAAAAATTTCGGAAAACAGTTGAAAATATCAGCGCATCGTTGTAGGATATGAGTAGAAACGTGCACGAGCACAAAATTAACATTTCAGAATTGAGGGTTATCATGAATTACATAGGAATTGATCTGGGAACTTCTGCTGTTAAACTTCTTTTGATGGAGGGCAGTGGAAAAATTTTAAAGATCGTCAGTCGTGAATATCCAATCTGTTTTCCAAAACCGGGATGGTCGGAGCAGAATCCGTATGACTGGTTTACACAGTCAATGGATGGACTGAAGGAATTGCTGGATGGTACAGACAGGAGTCTGGTTGCCGGCATCAGCTTTGGCGGACAGATGCATGGACTTGTAGCACTGGACGATAAGGATGAAGTGATTCGTCCGGCAATTCTCTGGAACGACGGAAGGACGACAAAAGAGTGCGATTATTTAAATCAGGTAATTGGGAAGGAACGTCTTTCTGCATACACAGCCAATATTTCATTTACCGGATTTACTGCACCGAAAGTACTCTGGATGAAAAACAATGAACCGGAGAATTTTGCAAAGATTCATAAAATTATGCTGCCAAAGGATTATCTGGCATTTCGCCTGAGCGGCAATTACAGTACGGATGTATCGGATGCGTCCGGAACACTGTTCTTTGATGTAAAGAATCGCTGCTGGTCAGAAGAAATGTGTGAGATCTGCAGTATTAAAACAAGCTGGCTTCCAAAAGTATACGAAAGTTATGAGGAAGTTGGAACGCTGCTTCCGGAACTGGCGAAGGAACTCGGCGTATCGGATCAGGTAAAAATTGTAGCCGGAGCCGGAGACAATGCGGCAGCAGCTGTGGGAACCGGAACCGTTGGAGATGGTGCATGTAACATTTCTTTGGGAACGAGCGGAACCGTATTTATTTCTTCCGATAAATTCGGAGTGGACGAAAATAATGCACTGCATTCGTTCGACCATGCGGATGGAAGTTATCATCTGATGGGCTGCATGCTTTCCGCAGCATCCTGTAATAAATGGTGGATGGATGATATTATCGGCACAAAGGATTATGGCGCAGAACAGGAAAATATTACGAAGCTTGGAGAAAACCATGTATTTTTCCTTCCATATCTGATGGGGGAGCGGTCTCCGCACAATGATCCGAATGCAAGAGGTACTTTTATCGGTCTGACCATGGATACTACCAGAGCGGATATGACACAGGCGGTACTCGAAGGTGTGGCATTTGCCTTAAGGGATTCTTTTGAGGTGGCACGTTCACTCGGCATTCATATTGCCCGTACCCGTATTTGCGGTGGAGGAGCAAAGAGTCCGCTGTGGAAAAAGATTGTGGCAAATGTGCTCAATATTCCGGTAGATATTCCGGAAAATGAACAGGGACCGTCAATGGGTGGCGCAATGCTTGCAGCAGTAGCTTGTGGAGAATACCCGACCGTCCGCGATGCAGCAGAGGCAATTGTAAAACTGACTGATACGGTAGAACCGGAACCGGAGCTTGCAGCAAAATATGAAGAGCGTTATCAGAAGTTCCGTAAGATTTATCCGGCATGCAGGGATCTGTTTTTGGAACTTGCAAAATAAAATCATATCATCGTATCTAACAAAAAATTAAAATGATTACATACAACAAGGAGGCAAAATCATGATTAATATTCCAGAAGTAAAAGTAGGTATCGTTGCAGTCAGCCGTGACTGTTTCCCGGAGTCTCTTTCCGTAAACCGCAGAAAGGCGCTGATCAAAGCATATACAGACAAGTATGATGCAAAGGATATTTATGAGTGTCCGGTCTGCATCGTAGAGAGTGAAATTCATATGGAGCAGGCGCTGGCAGATATTAAAGCAGCAGGATGCAATGCACTGTGTGTATACCTTGGAAACTTCGGACCGGAAATTTCCGAGACCATGCTTGCAAAATATTTTGATGGACCAAAGATGTTTGTTGCAGCAGCAGAGGAGTCCCAGAACAATCTGGTTCAGGGACGTGGAGATGCATACTGCGGTATGTTAAATGCAAGTTACAACTTAAAACTTCGCAATGTCGGTGCTTACATTCCGGAATATCCGGTTGGAGATGCAGAGGATTGCGCAGATATGATTCACGACTTTTTACCGATTGCAAGAGCAGTAGAAGGACTTGCAAACTTAAAAATCATTTCCTTTGGACCAAGACCAATGAATTTCCTTGCATGCAATGCTCCAATCCAGCAGCTTTATAATCTGGGCGTGGAAATTGAGGAAAATTCAGAGCTGGATCTGTTTGAGGCATTCAACAACCACGCAGGAGATCAGCGTATTCCGGAGGTTGTTGCAGATATGAAAGCAGAACTCGGTGAGGGAAACAAAAAGCCGGAGATTTTAGAGAAACTTGCACAGTATGAACTGACACTGCTTGACTGGATTGAGGCGCACAAAGGTTCCCGCAAATATGTTGCAATTGCAGGAAAATGCTGGCCGGCATTCCAGACACAGTTTGGATTTGTTCCGTGCTATGTCAACAGTCGTCTGACCGGAAGAGGCATTCCGGTATCCTGCGAGGTAGATATTTACGGCGCACTGAGTGAGTTTATCGGTACCTGCGTGAGCGAGGATGCTGTCACACTGCTCGACATCAATAACTCCGTTCCGAAGGATATGTACAAAGAGTCGATCGAGGGCAAGTTTGACTATACACATAAAGATACATTTATGGGATTCCATTGTGGCAATACCTGTTCAAAGAAGCTGGCATCCTGTGAGATGAAAAACCAGATGATCATGGCAAGAAGCCTTCCTGTCGAAGTAACAAACGGTACCCTTGAGGGAGATATTGCACCGGGCGATATCACATTCTACCGCCTGCAGTCCACTTCCGACAATAAGCTGCGCGCGTATGTGGCACAGGGAGAAGTCCTTCCGGTTGCAACCCGTTCGTTCGGAAGCATTGGCGTATTTGCCATTCATGAGATGGGACGTTTCTACCGTCACGTTCTGATCGAGAAGAATTATCCGCATCACGGAGCGGTTGCATTCGGACATTACGGAAAGGCTCTGTTTGAGGTATTTAAGTATATTGGGGTTCCGATGGAGGACATCAATTACAACCAGCCGGCATCTCTGCCTTATCCGACGGAGAATCCGTTCGCATAAAGAAAAATAATATGGGAATAAGCACCAGCTTGGGCCTGTAGATGTCTGCAGGTTAAGCTGGTGCTTTTTAAATGGGAGTTTCATCCCAAAGATACCCAGTGAAACAGGAAAACTAAAATCATTTGGCAGGTAATTCATCCGGCAGCAATACAGAAAATGACAACAGTACAAAGTAAAAATTCAGATTTTCAAAAAAAGAAAAAGTATGGTATTATAAAACTGGCATCACGGATGCCGGTTCTATAATAAAAATCTGAGGTGATTGTACAATGAAACAGGAAAATTATATACGTGGCATGATAATGATCATTTTGTCGGCATTCTTTTTTGCGTGTATGAATGTGAGTGTGCGGCTGGCGGGAGATCTGCCGTCCGTACAGAAAAGTTTTTTTCGGAATCTGGTAGCTGCATTTTTTGCGGCAATTATTCTTATCAAAAATCATACAGCACCTAAGGTGGAAAAAACACAGTGGGGTTCACTGTTTTTACGCTGTGCATTTGGGACACTTGGAATTCTTTGTAATTTCTACGCGATTGATCACCTGCTGGTGGCAGATGCTTCTATTTTAAATAAATTATCTCCCTTTTTTGCAATTATTTTTTCCTTCCTGTTATTAAAAGAAAAGATAAAACCAGCTCAGGCAATGTGCGTTATACTGGCATTTGTCGGCTGTTTGTTTGTGGTAAAACCGGGGTTTGAAAATGCACATCTGATCCCTGCGCTTATTGGCGTATGCGGAGGACTGGGTGCAGGAATCGCATATACAATGGTGCGGAAGATGGGTACACACGGAGTAAAGGGACCGGTCATTGTGTTTTATTTTTCCTGCTTTTCCTGTATTATTGTGATACCGTGGATCATATTTCATTATCAGCCGATGTCACTGCGGCAGTTGTTGACGCTGCTTCTTGCGGGACTTTTTGCAGCGGGAGGACAGTTTACGATCACCGCAGCATATACCTATGCACCCGCCGGAAAAATTTCTATTTTTGATTATTCACAGATTATTTTTGCAACATTACTTGGATTTCTTTTATTCGCGGAGATTCCGGATCGATACAGTCTGATAGGATATGGATTGATCATTCTGGCTTCACTGGGAAATTTTCTGTATAACTGGAAACACAAAGATTAAAGGAGTATTCACATGTCGATTATTTCATTTCGGTGTCATACAACCATTCATCTGGCACCATTGGTAAATCAGGAAACCATTCATCAGGATATGGATAGGGGACAGCAGCTTATGTCAAGGATCAATCAGGGAATCCTTAGGGAGATAAAGCCCAAAAACCCACTGGTTGAATGGTATTACTGGACGGACAAACACACAGTTTCGGATGTCACAGAGCATAGTTTGTTTAAGATGGCGCAGGGGATGCTGTCCCCCGTGGAAAATGATAATTACCGGTTGGAAGAGATCGAAGAATTAAATAATGCATGGGCCGTTTATGATAAAAAACTGAACACATTTTTTGCGTTTGACCCGGCAATTACGACATTGCAAAAAGATGAGAAGCGAAACCGTGTGCTGGTGGTCTGTGAAGACAAGGAACGCGGGCTGATTGATGTTATTGAAGCGGGAGCTCTGCTGCTTGAGTGTCTGCGTGCATTTACAGGGATAGAAGAACTTTGCTTTCTTCCGGTCAACCCGGACTACTATATATGGACAGGAATGGTGACAGGGATTGACGGATTGAAGATGCGCAGTAATGGATATGCCGGTACCTGGCTGCTTCTGCAGAGTGAAAGTCAGGTGAAAAAATTGCGGATGCTTGCAACCATTTACAGTATGGATTATCCGAATCTGGTAGATTCGGATGAACTGGCACGCAGACTGGCAAAGGAGGAAGCCGCAGGGCAGTGCATCCGAAGCAGGCATGGGATCGTGCTGTTTACAGAAGAGGGACTGGTGTATATGGATGGAACAAATCCGGACAATGACTGGGAACTGAAGTATCCGATTTATGAGAATGACTGTTATTATGAGATGTTGAGATTTGCTTACCGGAAACAGGTATCCGGGGAACTGGAAAATTACTGTGCATGGAAAGCCTGGCTGAACAGGAATTTTACTTGACATCTGAAAGAATCATTACTATACTTAAAACCAAAGGTGAAAAACGAAGACGAAGACAGTAACTGTGATAGGAAAGTCAAAGAGAGTTGGAACAGGTGAGAGCCAATACGAGTAATATGACAGTGAAAATCACTTCCGAGTTGCGGATCGAAATCCCAGGAGAGTAGAGTTCGACGTATTTCCAGCGTTATGGGAACGAAGTATGCAAATCCTTTTTGAATAAGGGATTTAAGTACATGGTAATCAGGTGGTATAACGTGACCCCGCGTCCTAATTACTGGACGTGGGGATTTTTTATTTCAGAATCATAAATGCAGGAGGAAAATATGTACAACAAAGTAGATACCAATATGAACTTTGTCGATCGCGAAAAAGAAACGGAAAAATTCTGGCGCGAAAATGATATCTTCAAAAAATCCATGGAGAACCGTAAGGGAGGCGAGACTTACACATTTTATGACGGACCGCCTACGGCAAACGGAAAACCACATATCGGACATGTAGAGACACGTACCATCAAGGATATGATTCCGAGATTCCAGACCATGAAAGGAAAGTACGTTCCACGGAAAGCCGGATGGGATACCCACGGTCTTCCGGTAGAAATCGAAGTGGAGAAACTTCTTGGACTGGATGGAAAGGATCAGATCGAAGCATATGGTCTTGAGCCATTCATCAAAAAGTGTAAAGAATCCGTCTGGAAATACAAGGGTATGTGGGAAGATTTCTCAAATACGGTAGGTTTCTGGGCAGATATGGACAATCCATATGTCACTTATGATGACAATTTCATTGAGTCTGAGTGGTGGGCGTTAAAGGAGATCTGGAACAAAGGTCTTCTCTACAAGGGATTTAAGATTGTGCCGTATTGTCCGCGTTGTGGAACTCCGCTTTCTGCACAGGAGGTGGCACAGGGCTATAAACTGGTAAAAGAAAAATCCGCAGTTGTTCGTTTTAAGGTTGTGGATGAAGATGCTTATTTCCTGGCATGGACGACAACTCCGTGGACACTGCCAAGTAACGTGGCACTTTGTGTAAACCCGAATGATACCTATATCAAGGTAAAAGCAGTAGATGGTTATACGTATTATCTGGCAGAGGCACTGGCAGACAAGGTGCTTTCTCCACTTCTTTCCAAAGAGGATAAAGAGGCAGGAAAGAAAGCCTACGAAGTGCTTGAAACCTACAAGGGACAGGATCTTGAACGTAAAGAATATGAGCCTCTTTATGCCTGTGCAAAGGAACTGGCAGATAAGCAGGGCAAGAAAGGCTTCTTTGTGACCTGCGATACTTATGTCACGATGTCCGATGGTACTGGAATCGTTCATATCGCACCCGCATTTGGTGAGGATGATGCCAATGTCGGAAGAAACTACGACCTTCCGTTTGTACAGTTCGTAAATGGAAAAGGAGAACTGACTGAGGAGACACCGTTTGCCGGTATGTGGGTAAAGGATGCCGATCCGGAAGTATTAAAGGATTTAAGTGCCAGAAAGCAGCTGTTTGATGCTCCGAAGTTTGAACATGAGTATCCACACTGCTGGAGATGTGACAAGCCTCTGATTTATTATGCAAGAGAGTCCTGGTACATCAAAGAGACTGCAGTAAAGGATGATCTGATCCGCAATAACAACACTGTTAACTGGATTCCGGAATCCATCGGTTCCGGACGTTTCGGAAACTGGCTGGAAAACATTCAGGACTGGGCAATTTCCCGTAACCGTTACTGGGGTACTCCACTTAACATCTGGGAGTGTGCGTGCGGACACAGAGAATGTATCGGAAGCCGCGCTGAATTAGCAGAAAAAGCCGGTGATCCAAAGGCAGCAGAGGTAGAACTTCACAGACCATATATTGATGCGGTGACGATCAAGTGTCCGGAGTGTGGCAAGGATATGCACCGTGTACCGGAAGTATTGGATTGCTGGTTTGATTCCGGAGCTATGCCGTTTGCACAGCATCACTATCCATTTGAAAATAAAGAAGTATTTGAGCAGCAGTTCCCGGCCAAATTTATCTCAGAGGCAGTTGATCAGACCAGAGGATGGTTCCATTCTCTTATGGCAGAATCGACACTGCTTTTCAACAAAGCACCTTATGAGAACGTCATCGTGCTCGGACATGTACAGGATGAAAACGGACAGAAGATGTCCAAGTCCAAGGGAAATGCCGTAGATCCGTTTGATGCTCTGCAGACATACGGCGCAGACGCTATCCGCTGGTATTTCTATACGGCATCCGCACCATGGATTCCAAAGAGATTCTCCGGCAAGCTTGTGCTTGAGGGCCAGCGTAAGTTTATGGGAACGCTCTGGAATACCTATGCGTTCTTCGTACTTTATGCAAATATTGACCAGTTTGACGCTACAAAATACAAGCTGGAGTATGACAAATTATCGGTTATGGATAAGTGGCTGCTTTCTAAGCTCAATTCTGCAGTAGCTGGTGTGGATGAAAGTCTTTCTAATTATAAGATTCCGGAAGCTGCAAAATATCTGCAGGAGTTTGTCGATGATATGAGTAACTGGTATGTCCGCCGCTCCCGTGAGCGTTTCTGGGCAAAAGGCATGGAGCAGGATAAGATCAATGCTTATATGACATTGTATACCGCACTTGTTACAATCAGCAAAGCGGCAGCACCGATGATTCCATTTATGACAGAAGATATTTATCGCAATCTGGTATGTTCCATTGATCCGTCTGCACCGGAAAGTATTCACCTGTGTGACTTCCCGACGGTGGATGAGAAGATGATCGACAAGGATCTGGAAACTGCAATGGATGAGGTATTAAAGATCGTTGTTATGGGACGTGCGTGCCGGAACAGTGCCAATATCAAAAACCGTCAGCCGATTGGTCAGATGTATGTCAAGGCACCGGAAGCACTGGGTGATTTTTATAAAGAGATTATTGCCGATGAGTTGAATGTCAAAAATGTGGCATTTACCGATGATGTTTCTTCTTATACAGATTATCAGTTCAAGCCGCAGCTTCGTACGGTTGGTCCGAAATATGGTAAGTATTTAAAACAGATTCAGGCTGCCCTGTCAGAACTTGACGGAAATGCTGCAATGAAAGAATTAAAAGAGAACGGATGTCTGAAACTTGACAGTGTAAGTTCCGAGGTTGTATTATTGGAGGAGGATCTTCTGATTACCATGACACAGGCCGAAGGCTTTGTGACCGAGGGGGATAACAATGTGACAGTTGTTATGGATACAAGACTGACACCGGAATTGATCGAAGAAGGTTTTGTACGTGAACTGATCAGTAAGATTCAGACCATGCGTAAAGAGGCTGGTTTTGAAGTTATGGATCATATTGCTGTTTCCTATACAGCAGACGAGAAGGTAACTGGTATTTTCAATAAATACGGAGAAAAGATCCAGACAGAGGTACTTGCAAATGCTATCACTGCAGGCACACTTGCCGGATATCAGAAAGAATGGAGCATTAACGGTGAGAAGGTTACGCTGGCAGTGGAAAAACAATAGTGTCACGCAAACCAAGCACAGAGGAGGACTTTTGATGCGAGACAAAGTGTTTAGTAAAAAGGAGTTTATTGCTTCCGTGACAGAAAATGTCAAGACGATGTATCGTAAGACATTGAAAGAAGCGACACAGCAGGAGATTTATCAGGCTGTTTCACTGGCTGTCAAGGATGTTGTCATGGATGAATGGATGGCAACACAGCAGGTCATTGAAAAAGATGACCCTAAGATATTGTATTATATGTCCATGGAGTTTCTGATGGGCAGGGCACTGGGGAATAATCTGATTAATCTGGGGGCTTATGGGGAAGTAAAAGAAGCACTTGAAGAGATTGGACTGGATTTGAGTGTCATTGAAGACCAGGAGCCGGATCCGGCTCTTGGAAATGGCGGACTTGGCCGGCTGGCAGCATGTTTTATGGATTCTCTTGCTACTCTGGGCTATGCCGCATATGGATGTGGAATCCGTTACCGCTACGGTATGTTCAAGCAGCAGATTATTGATGGATTTCAGGTTGAAGTACCGGATAACTGGTTAAAGGATGGATATCCGTTTGAACTTCGCAGACCGGAATACTGCTACGAGATCAAGTTTGGTGGTCATGTGGAAGAAACCGCAGGGGAGGACGGAAATCTGCACTTTGAGCAGGTAGGGTATCAGTCTGTTCTTGCAATTCCTTATGATATGCCGATCGTTGGCTACGGCAACCATGTGGTAGATTCCCTGATGATCTGGGATGCACAGCCGAAGGAAGAGTTTTCACTGGATTCCTTTGACCGTGGAGATTACGATCAGGCAGTGGAGCAGGAAAATCTTGCCCGCAACCTGGTAGAGGTGCTGTATCCGAACGACAATCACGTAAAAGGAAAGGAACTGCGCTTAAAACAGCAGTATTTCTTTGTTTCCGCAAGTATCCAGCGTGCGCTGGAGCGTTTTAAGAAACATCACAATGATCTGCATGATCTGCCAAAGAAGGTAACGTTCCAGATGAATGATACCCATCCGACGGTTGCTGTTGCAGAACTGATGCGAATCCTTCTGGATGAGGAAGGCATGTCATGGGATGAGGCATGGGAGATCACAACACACTGTGTAGCTTATACCAACCATACCATCATGGCAGAGGCACTTGAAAAGTGGCCGATCGACATCTTCCAGAGACTGCTTCCGCGTGTATATCAGATCGTGGATGAGATCAACCGCCGTTTTGTAGAAGAGATCCGTGCAAAATATCCGGATAATGAGGAGAAGGTGCGCAAGATGGCAATTCTCTACGACGGACAGGTGAAGATGGCAAATCTTGCAATTGTTGCCGGATATTCTGTCAACGGTGTGGCAAGACTGCATACAGAGATTCTTGAGAAGCAGGAACTTCGTGATTTCTATGAACTGTTTCCGGAGAAATTTAACAATAAAACCAACGGTATCACACAGAGACGTTTCCTTGCACATGGAAATCCACTGCTTGCAGACTGGGTAACAAAGCATGTCGGAAAAGACTGGATCACAAGTCTTGCGAAGGTCGAGGATCTGACAAAATATGCAACCGATCCGAAAGCACAGCAGGAATTTCTGGAGATCAAAAAGCAGAATAAGATCCGTCTGGCAAAATATATCAAGGAGCACAATGGTATCGAAGTCGATCCGAATTCTATCTTTGATGTACAGGTTAAGAGACTGCATGAGTATAAGAGACAGCTTATGAATATCCTGCATGTGATGTATCTGTACAACCAGATCAAGGCAAATCCGGGCATGGATTTCTATCCGAGAACCTTTATCTTCGGAGCAAAGGCTGCAGCCGGATATCGTACGGCAAAGAAGACCATCAAGCTGATTAACACTGTTGCGGATGTAATCAATAATGATCCATCCATCAACGGAAAGATCAAGGTTGTGTTCATTGAGGACTACCGTGTATCCATTGCAGAGTGGATTTTTGCGGCAGCAGATGTCAGCGAACAGATTTCCACAGCAAGTAAAGAGGCATCCGGAACCGGAAACATGAAGTTTATGTTAAATGGTGCGATTACACTTGGAACCATGGATGGAGCGAATGTTGAGATGTACGAGGAAGTCGGTGCAGACAATATCTTTATCTTTGGTATGAGCGCAGATGAGGTTATCGCACATGAGCAGCATCATGATTACAATCCATATGATATCTACAACAACGATGAGGATATCAGGAAAGTTGTCAACCAGCTGGTAGATGGAACGTATTCTCATAATGACCGTGAGTTGTTCCGCGAGCTGTACAACTCACTGCTCAATCCACAGCAGGGACAGGTAGCAGACCGCTACTTTATCCTTGCAGATTTCCGTGCATATGCAAATGCACAGAAGAAGATCGGTGTTTATTACACCAACAAGAGTGCGTGGGCAAAGTCTGCAATTTTAAATATTGCGCACAGTGGTAAATTCTCTTCTGACAGAACCATTCAGGAATATGTGGATGATATCTGGAAACTTGATAAGATTGAAGTGAATACGGAAGGCTGTTAATCGCTTGGATGGCAGTAAAAAAGGCGGGAACCTGGTTGCGGTTTCCGCCTTTTTCGCGTAGAAATACTGGTCAAAAATTTCCTTTGTGGTAACATTTTCAGGATCAGTTTGACGTAGATAAAAGAAATGGTAAAATAAAAATGGAGGAGAATATCGATGAAAATTGCAATATGTGATGATGAAAAACATTACTGCAAACAGATACAGGAATGTGTGGAAATATATTTGGACAAGCATCATATATACGGGAAAACAGAAATTTTTATGGATGGAAATGCCTTGTTAGAAAGAGGTATGCTGGCGGAATTTGATGCTTTGTTTCTAGATGTGGAATTTGGTGGAAAAGCGCAGGGAATGAAAATTGCAAGAGAGGTGCATCAGAGAAATGCAATGCTTCCGATTGTATTTGTGTCGGCATTTATTAAATATTCCGTAGAAGGATATCGCGTAAATGCGCTACGTTATCTTTTGAAAAATGCAAAAGATTTGCAGAAAGAAATAGAAGAAAGCATGGATACCGTTCTTTCCGTGTATACGCAGAGACAAAAGAAAAAAACATTTCGTTTTCGGGGGGAGACCGTAACGCTTTTACTGGATCAGATTATGTATATTGAAAGCAAAGCTCATCAGCTGTTTTTTTATTTGTGCGATGATACCTGTCGATGTATGGGAAAACGGACACTTGATGAAATGCAGAGAGAACTGACGGAGGATGAAGGAAGATTTTTGCGTATCCATAAAAGTTTTTTGGTGAATATGAACGACATCAGCACGCTCAAACGTTATCAGGTTCAGTTATTTTCGGGAAAACAGCTGCCGATTCCGCGAGAGCGTTATGCGGTGGTGGAAATGCAGTATGAGGAGTGGAAAAACAGAAATGATTGATTTTGTGGAAAATCTGTTTTTTATTTTAATTGAGACGATATGTTGCTGTCTGTATTTTCAAACGTTTTCAAAATTTCGGTTTACAAAGAAAATACAAATCTTGCAATTTATTGGGCTGACAGGGTGTATGACGGCGGTAATCTATCTTTTTGCAACAATTCCTTTTTGGAAAATGCCAACAGTCTGGTTTTTATTTGCGGTATCGATGTATGGAATGTTTCAAATGAAATTTTTCGAAGCATTGGGAATGGGAGCTTTGTACTATGCCCTTCTTCTGGTTGTGGATGTATTGGCATATGCCTGTAATGACATTTTGCAATTTCGTATGGGAGGGGAAACAAAAGTGTATGGGTGGAAAGCATGGCTGATTGCATTGCTTGGGAAAATGTTCTTATTTATAATTATTCTTTTGGTAAGACGAATATTCGGGAAATCGGCAGTAGAAACACTCTCGAAGAGAGAATGGATAAAGTTTCTGGTATTTCCGATATTCACCATTTTTATGATCGCATGGATGCTGGTGGTCGTTCAGAGTTCACAGGCGGGACCTGGAAAAATCCCTATAGTGTTGGCATTTTCACTGGTAGGACTCAATGTTTTTATTTATGGATTGCTCTATGATATCCTTCAGAAAGAAGTCAGGACAAGAGAATATATGGTGTCCATGGCGAAAGCAGAGGGAAAAATACAATTATATCAAAAGCAGACGGCTTTTATACATGATTACCAGAATCAGATGCAGTGTGTCAGAACATTGCTGATGAAAAAAAATTACAAGGAGGCAGAGCAGTATTTGGAGCAGATGTGTAATGTGGGTGCGGATGTATGGAATGTTATTGATACGAATCATATGATCGTAAATGCGGTTCTCAACGCAAAATATCAGGAAGCACAGGAAAGTGGAATTGGAGTTACGATAAAGATTAATGATTTATCTGGCTGGAGGATGGCTTACAATGATGTGACGATATTGCTTGCAAATTTGCTTGATAATGCAATTGAAGCCTGCAAATTATGCGAAGACAAAAAGCATATCTGGTTTAAATGTGTTCAGGAATCGGGAAAAATTATTTTATCCGTAAAAAATACATATTGCGAAATGAATAGGAAAAAGAAAGAGGGACTACACGGAATAGGATTAAAAAATGTAGAACATGTGATCACATCTTATGGTGGAAATTACAGTATAAAAAAAATACAGGGAAAATTTATTGTGACTATTTTATTCTGGATGGAAGAATAGAGATTCAAGCAGCTGAAAAGAGAACTTTTACAGATATTATGTAAGGGTTCTCTTTTTTGTTGTGATAAATGGTCGAATTTTGTACCAGTAATGCTGTTTTTTGTTCATAGGCTTGCTTGGAGAAAATTATTCTTATAATGTAAAAATGGAGGTAGAATATAAAGTTTAAATAATGGTTTAGAAAGGAAACAACGGAGGCGGGGGCAGCTATTTTAAATTTTGTAAAAGATACAGATGATGAGGCATATCATTCCCAGGTAGAAACTTGGCAAAGAAGTTTTGGATATAATGTGTTTTATGATGAAGTATTCCGGATGGGAACAAAGATGAATGAAAAAGATTTTCCATTCAAAGTAGGAAATGAAGAGTATGCGCTTTGGATGTGGAAAGGGAATTACTGGAATTTGCATAGTGGAGCAGAAATAGGGTTGTACAAATATGATAGAACCCATGCTGGAACAAAACATTATGATGCCATTGATTTTGAAGTACCAATGCGTTTGAGTTTGTATCGATATTCTAACAATGGGAAACAGATCGATACGATATTTAACTGGTATCCATATGGTGGTCAATGGTGGATTACAGGATTTAGTGGAGATAATTCTCAATTCAGAAATACAAATTGTAATAACATGGCAGCTATTGGGTATGTTGATTTATCAAAACATATAGATATATATAAAGGGATTAGGAATGCTGGCAGAAATTATAAAGGGGATAGAAAGACCGCGAATAATAAGTATTTGATTTTTGATGATAAAAATTATTTGATTTGGATATATTGGTACGAAGGAATTAAATAAATAATGCCCAAAAAACATTTATAATAATACTGGTAATGGAACTAAGAGTATGTACTGCTCTGGATAATGGAAGGATGGTAGGAAAATGATGAAAAAAAAAATGATCGTAAATGACATTTTATGTTTATTCAGTTGTTTTTTTTTGATGGGATGTAATGCAATTAAAGAAGATAATACAAAGGTATACGTTGATTCTTATAGCCAAACAGCTCTGCAACAGGCTGACATCATTATGGATGGCATTCAGTCAGAAAATTGCGAAGAAATAGCAGATATTTTTTGCACTTATATCAAAAAAAATCATCCGGAGCTGCAAACAGATATAAAAGCATGGATGAAATATATTGATGGTAATATTATATCTTATGATCCGCCAACAACAGAAAGAGGATCGTTAAATACTGGGGAATCAGGAGTGGAAATGTTGGTTATGGAAGCTGATATTGATAATGTGAAGACGGATACCGGAAAAACTTACTGCATAGGTATGGGATCATATTCTGTATTTAAAAATCATTCAGATTGCGTAGGAGTGACAGATTTATTAATTCGTGATTTGGATGCAGAAAAAGAAAACAAAGAGGATTCGCAAGTTAGAGTGGAATATGATGATATATGGACGATAGAATATGGAAAATGAAATAAAGCGGTTAGAAAAAAATAAAAGTGTCACGATAGTAGTAATGCTGGTAATCATGCTGGCAATCGTATTGAGTGCATGCACAGTTTCGGCAGGTGGGGAACCGCATGTAAAATCCAAAAGTGAAAAAGCAATTGAGCAGGCAAAAACAATACTACAGGGGATAAAATCCGGTGATGCAGAGAAAATAGCAGATCAGTTTAGTCCGATTGCGAAAGAAAAACATCCGGAATTAGAAAATGATATCAAAAAATGGATGGGTTTTTTAGACGGAGAAATTATATCCTATGGTGAACCTGTTCGTGATTTTGGGGATGCAACATGGGATGAAGATGGATATATTATATGGGGAGGAAGTATAGAAATTGATAATGTAAAAACCGATACAGGGAAAACATATGAGATTGTTTATGGGGTGTATGCTACAGTAAGGGATCATCCAGAATATGAAGGGGTGACAGATTTACTTGTAATTGATACCAAAAAACAAGAAAAGGCAAATATGGAAGATAAAGACATAGATCTTTCTGATGCGCAGAAAAGCGTGGGCTATGATGATGTTTATTGGGAGTGGTAGACAAAGGAACAGTAGGAGAAAAAGTTATGGCGTTTGTGACAATGATTTTTGCATACATGGTAATAGCTGGAGTAATTGCATTGGTGATTGCCGGGACAATCAGCACGATAGGTCTTATTGTCTTGATTATATCGTTGATTCGACGGCACAGGGCTAAAGTCCGGGGAGAAAAGCCAAAAAAATTTGGTTTGATTACAGGGTGGATTTTGTTTTTGCTACCAATATTTGTAGTTATTGGTTTTATAGTCTACTGGTTTGTTTGAATATTGAGTTGGTGGATGTGGAGATAATGTTAGATCAAATAATTAAAAATTGTCTGGATCAAATGCAGGAATTTGTGAATGGGGTGATTTTTCTTATTTCATTTTTGGCTTTACGAAGAAGAACTGGTGGTTTTCATATGAAGACGTTTAAAGCATGCTACGTGGCAACCATCGGGACATTTATAGGTGTTTTGCTTGTGAAAAATATTATGTATACAAAATGATAGTACATCATCAAAAATTCCCTTTGTATTTAAAATGATTTTCTGTGTAGCATCGTTAAGCAACAGATTTGTATCTTCCACACAGCGGTTTTCGACAGTATAGACATGTCTGCCGATATGGAACGGATCAAAGGTGCAGACAAAGATTACAAAACTCTGTTTTAACTGTGTGTTCAATGTTGTAAACTGTATTGGAATCATCTTCAACGTACACATCTAACCGGATGCTCTTCGCATCAAGGGACAGATTGATCGTTTTCTGGTCTTGTGGGTACTCAATGCGCGAAATCTTAATATTCAGTATGGTTTCCCAAAACGGCTTGCAGTACTTTGGATTGCGCATGATAATGCCAAACATAAAATCATCACTAATGGTAAGATCTTCGAACTTTTTGCTCATATGCATCTTCTTCTCCTTTGTAGTGGTGGAGAGGAAAACGTGTCATATAGAGGCTGATCTTCTATCAGAATTGTAACATGGAAGTATTCAGCTTTCAATATCTGAAAATAAAAAACAATAATAAAATAACAACAGAATCTTTGTTCTGCACGAAATTTCTCTCCAATATCTAATTAGTACACATGGAAAAATGGATGAAATATCCAATGAAATGCAGTCAAATATAAAAAGACTGCACATTCGATATGTGTAAAGAAAATATAGCATGTGGAAGGCATATATACAATAGGAAAATAGAACTAAAAACAGCTAGCGGATGATAAATATCCGCTAGCTGCCTTCTTTCAGGAAAGAAATGTATGTAGTTCTTTCAGGCGTGCATCAAAGTCGGAAATCCCCAGATCATACAACTCCTGTTCTAACTTTTCATCGCGCGCGTAAGTACTCATTTTTAACTCTTTCGAAGGTGCAAAGACGAGGGCTTCCCCGGTGGTTTCGTGTTTTTTAACATCGGCAACATTCTGGCGGTACATCAGATGCCGGTTGTCAAGTGCTGCGATTGTCTGCGGATATTTGTGCAGGGCATGCCGGTAAATATGCCGGAAACCTTCCGGTTGTTTGATAAAGCTGCGCGGTTTGCTTAAAATCACAACGACGCGGTCGCAGCCTTTGGCAAATGCGCGTTCAATAGGGATGGAGTCGGACAGTCCGCCATCAAAATAGGTTCTGTCGTGAAAGGAAATCGGACGGCACATCACAGGCAGGGCACAGCTTGCCATAATGGCACGGTAGTCATCCTGTTTCATATCAGCTTTGGTAAAAAAAACAGGCTTTCCGGTTGCAGCATCCGTTGCCACAAGTTCAAACTCGGCGGGATTTGCCATGATGGCAGGATAGTCAATCGGATCAGCACCGTCGGAGTTGGTCAGTGTTGCATAAATATACTGCAGACCGAAAAACTGTCCGGTGCGCAGCAGATTTTTGACACCCATATAACCCGGTTCGTTAAGATGATCTACATAAAATCGAAGGTTTCGTCCGCGCTGTCCGGCAAGATAGCTTGCCACATTTGCAGATCCGGCAGATACGCCGATGCAGTAGTCAAATGTGATATGTTCGTCTAAAAAACGGTCGAGAATGCCTGCGCTGTAGGCACATTTCATGCCGCCGCCTTCTACTACAAGTCCTGTCTTCATGTCTAAGATACTCCTTTTTCCAAGAATTAGCATTATTGTAGCACTTTTTCCCATTCTGTCAAATTTTTAACAATGAGGGGTTCAGAAATAGCAACAGAAAAAGAGAAATCTTGTCAGAACAGTTAAAAACCGATATAATGATTACATATGTGGGATACCACAATGAACGAAAAAGCGAGGAAAAATCATGGCATTTGCACATCTGCACACCCATACGGAATATTCATTACTCGATGGTTCCAACAAAATAAAAGAATATGTAAGCCGTGTGAAAGAACTGGGGATGAACAGTGCCGCGATCACCGATCATGGCAATATGTATGGTGTGGTGGAATTTTATAAAACCGCAAAGGCAGCAGATATTAATCCGGTGATTGGCTGTGAGATCTATGTGGCGCCGAATTCCCGGTTTGACCGCGAGACCAGCCATGGCGAGGACCGGTATTACCATCTGATCCTGCTTGCGGAAAACAATACCGGCTATGCAAACCTTATGAAGATCGTCTCCATCGGTTTTACGGAAGGGTATTATTACAGGCCGCGTGTGGATTTTGAGACGCTGCAGAAATACCATGAGGGATTGATCTGCCTGTCGGCGTGTCTGGCGGGAGAAGTGCCGCGCTATATTGTGCGTGGATTTTATGAAGAGGCAAAAGGCATTGCAAAAAAATACCAGGACTGTTTTGGAAAAGACAACTATTTCCTGGAATTACAGGATCATGGCATCCCGGATCAGAAGACGGTCAATCAGGGGCTTCTTCGGATCAGTCAGGAACTGGACATTCCCCTTGTCTGCACGAACGATATCCACTATACCTATGAAACGGATGTGGAGGCACACGATGTCCTTCTCTGTATCCAGACCGGTAAAAAGATTACGGATGAAGACCGTATGCGTTACGAGGGCGGACAGTTTTTCGTAAAAAGCGAGGAGCAGATGCGGAGTCTGTTTCCGTATGCAAAAGAAGCCGCAGACAACACGCAGAAAATCGCAGACCGCTGCCATGTCACACTCGAATTTGGCAATTACCAGATTCCAAAATATGCACCGCCGGAAGGCTATGACAGTGCGTGGACATTTCTGGATGCGCTGTGTGAGAAGGGATTTAAGGAAAAATATACGGACAATCCGGCGTACGATGAGACGCAGTGTGCAAAGATCCATGACGATATGGAATACGAGCTTGGCATTATCCAGAAGATGGGATTTGTCGAGTATATCTTAATCGTGTGGGATTACATCAACTGGGCGAAAACACATGACTGCTGGGTCGGACCGGGGCGTGGTTCCGGCGCGGGCAGCCGCGTGTGCTATTGTACCGGCATCACAAACATTGATCCGGTCAAATATAACCTCCTTTTTGAGCGTTTTTTAAATCCGGAGCGTGTGTCCATGCCGGATATTGATGTGGATTTTGAGTATGCGGAGCGTTCCCGCGTGATCGAGTACGTCACAGAAAAATATGGAAAGGATTCTGTGACACAGATTACGACCTTTGGTACGATGGCAGCCCGCGGTGTCATCAAGGCAGTTGGAAAAGCACTCGATTTTCCGTATGCGGAGATGGACCGTGTGGCAAAAATGGTGCCGATGGAATTAAACATCACGATTGACCGTGCCCTGCAGGTCAATCCGGAATTCCGCAGTCTCTACGAGGGAGATGCGCGGATGCATGAACTGATCGATATGGCAAAGCGTCTGGAAGGACTGCCGAACCATACTTCTGTGCATGCGGCAGGTGTTGTGATCTATCCGGGAGAGGCGAGCAATTATGTGCCGCTGGGGCGTGCCAGTGACGGAACACCGACGGCAGAGTACAATATGGTACAGCTTGAGGAACTTGGTCTTTTAAAGATGGATTTCTTAGGACTCCGCACGCTTACCGTATTAAAAGATGCCGTCAAAAATGTAAAGGCATCCCAGGACATCGACATTGACATCGATCATATCGATTTGAATGATAAAAAGGTGCTTGATTTTATCGGAACCGGGCGCACCGAGGGTGTGTTCCAGCTGGAATCTGCGGGCATGCAGAACTTCATGAAGGAGTTAAAGCCACAGAATTTCGAGGATATTGTTGCCGGAATTTCCCTGTACCGTCCGGGACCTATGGATTTTATTCCAAACTACATCAGGGGAAAGAATAATGCAGACACCGTTACTTACGTGACGCCGGAATTGCAGCCGATTCTTGAGCCAACGTATGGATGTATCGTTTATCAGGAGCAGGTGATGCAGATCGTACAGCAGCTTGCGGGGTATACGATGGGACAGGCGGACAACATCCGCCGCGCCATGAGCAAAAAAAAGCAGTATGTCATCGATGCGGAGCGGCAGAGTTTCGTCTACGGAGATTCAGAGCGCGGTATCAGGGGCTGCGTGGCAAACGGCATTGATGAGAAAGCGGCAAACAGTATTTACGATTCCATGGTGGATTTTGCAAAGTATGCGTTTAACAAATCCCATGCGGCAGCCTATGCGGTCATCAGTGTGCAGACCGCGTGGCTGAAGTTTTACTATCCGGTGGAATTTATGGCAGCACTTATGACGTCCGTGATTGACAATTCGGCAAAAGCCGCGGAGTATCTGCTGCATTGTAAGGAACTCGGTATTTCCGTGCTCCCGCCGGATATCAATGTGGGACAGGGAGAATTCACGGCAGAGGGAAATGCCGTGCGCTATGGTCTGTATGCCATTAAATCCCTGGGACGTCCGGTGATTGACAGCATCATCGGGGAACGCAAAAAAGGTGGTTCATACCGCACCCTGCAGGATTTTATTGAACGTACGGTGCAGCGGGACATCAACAAACGTGCGATCGAGAATCTGATCAAGGCAGGTGCCTGTGACGGGCTTGACGGTAACCGGCATCAGATGTCCATTGTCTATACGTCCATTGTAGATGATGTCGTGCGACGGAAAAAGACCGGGCTGGAAGGACAGATGAGCCTGTTTGATTTTGTCGGGGAGGAAGATAAAAAGGACTACGAAGTCCATTATCCAAATGTGGAGGAGTTCCCGAAGGAAGTGCTGCTTGGCTTTGAAAAAGAAGTGCTTGGGATTTATTTAAGCGGGCATCCGCTGGAAGATTACCTTGGTAAAATGAAGAAAAATGTCACGGCAAATGCAGCGGATTTTGTCAGGGAAGAGGAAAGCGGCACAATTCGTGTGACAGATAATATGCATGTGGTTGTGGGTGGCATGATTGCAGCAAAAACCGTTAAATATACAAGGAATAATCAGGCAATGGCATTTCTGACAGTGGAGGATCTGACCGGTTCTGTGGAAATTATTGTATTCCCAAAAGATTATGAGAGATACAACCGCTTTTTGAATGATGAGGAGAAGATTTTCGTAGTCGGACACGCAACGGTGGAGGAGGAACAGGACGGAAAAGTGATCTGCGAGCGGATCGTTCCGTTTGACGATACCAGAAAGGAACTCTGGCTGCAGTTTCCGACAAAGAGTGATTTTTCTGCGAAAGAACAGCAGGTGTATGAGATTCTCCGGGATTCGGACGGAAATGATGAAGTGGTAATTTATATATCGGATGTCAAGGCATTTAAAAGATTGCCAAGAAACCGTGCGGTTGGTACAAATTCTGTACTCTTGGCACGTTTGACAGAATTTCTGGGCGAAAAAAATGTAAAAGTTGTAGAAAAAGGCATTGAAAATCGCGCGTAATAAGTATAGAATAAAACAGATTAAAGAATTTCATTTTAATTTTAATAAATGGAGGATTTCACAATGGCGAAAGAGATTAACACAATTGGTGTACTGACCAGTGGAGGAGATGCCCCGGGAATGAACGCTGCAATCCGTGCAGTTGTCCGTCAGGCTTTATCCAAAGGAAAGAAAGTGAAAGGAATCAAGCGTGGATACGCTGGATTATTAAACGAAGAAATTATTGACATGAACGGACAGAGCGTTTCAGATACAATCTCTCGTGGTGGTACTATTTTACAGACTGCCCGTTGTATGGAGTTTACCACACCGGAAGGACAGCAGAAAGGTGCTGAGATCTGTAAGAAGCATGGAATTGATGCAATTGTAGTTATCGGTGGAGATGGTTCTTTCAAGGGTGCACAGAAGCTTGCTGCACTGGGAATCAATACCATTGGTCTTCCGGGAACCATTGATCTGGATATTGCATGTACTGATTATACCATTGGTTTTGACACCGCTGTTAATACAGCCATGGAAGCGATTGATAAGGTCCGTGATACTTCTACATCTCATGAGAGATGTTCAATTATCGAGGTTATGGGTCGTGGAGCCGGACATATCGCATTATGGTGCGGTCTTGCAAACGGTGCTGAGGAGATTCTTCTTCCGGAAAAATATGATTATGATGAGCAGCGTCTGATTGATCAGGTAGTCAACGCAAGAAAGAACGGAAAGCAGCACTATATTATTGTAAATGCTGAGGGTATCGGTCATTCACAGAGCATGGCAAAGCGTATCGAGGAAGCGACAGGTGTTGAGACACGCGCAACGATTCTCGGACATATGCAGCGTGGTGGAAGCCCGACATGTAAGGACCGTGTCTATGCAACCACAATGGGTGCAATGGCAGTTGACCTTCTCTGCGAAGGAAAGAGCAACCGTGTCATTGGACATAAGGGTGGCAAGTTTGTAGATTTCGACATTGATGAAGCTCTGGCTATGAAGAAAGATGTCGATGAGTACATGTACGAAATCTCAAAGACACTGGTATAGTTATTCCTTTTATTGGAGAACATAGTGCGGCAGGGAATTCTCTCTGCCGCATTTTTAGGTTTGAAATCAATGGGATTTTCAAGGAGACGGGCAATGGACAACACCAAGGAAATTCTCACACTGGCAGTAGAAATCGGGGACGCGATGCTGCGGTGCGGAGCAGAAATTTACCGGGTGGAAGATTCTGTGATACGCATATTGGAAGCTTTTGGCCTGGATGATTTTGATGCTTATGTTTTATCCAACGGAATTTTTGCAAGTGCAAATGAGAGCAGGGAGGATGCCTGCAGTGTGGTAAGGTATGTTCCGCTTTCGGCAACCCATCTGGGGAAACTCGCTGCTTTAAATCAGCTGACCCGTGATATCTGTAATCATAAATGTTCGATTTCGGAGGCATCGGAGCGGCTTGAACAGTGCAAAAACATTCCGGTTTATGCGAATGCGGTACAGTTACTGGCATGTGGAATCGGTTGTGCAGCGTTTACCTTCATGTTTGGAGGGCATTTGCCGGAAGCACTGTATGCATTTTTTGTAGGGCTGATAGAGCAGCTGGCATTGTTTGTGTGCCGGAAGCGTAAAGTTTCCAGATTTTTAACGAATGTATATGTCAGTCTGCTGATCTCTTTGCTTAGTCTGCCAGCGGCCGCGGGTGTAATACCTGTTTTGCATGACAAAGTGGTGATCGGGGCAATTATGCCGTTAGTACCTGGAATTGCACTGACAACATCCATTCGTGATTTTTATAATGGCGATTATTTGTCCGGAACGATCCATCTGATTGATGCACTTCTTACGGCACTTTGCATTGCAGTGGGCATTGCACTGCCGATTCTGTTGTTGCGATATGGAGGGAATTTACCGGTATGAGTTATGTACTTCAGTTTTTTATTGCAGCGATTGCCACGGTTACTTTTGCCATTTTGTTTGCGGCACCGAAAAAGGAACTGGTTTTCTGTGGCGTATCAGGCGGGCTTGCCTGGCTGGTTTATTTTATTTTGTACAGGCAGTCGGGGAATGTGGTTTTGGGCAGTCTGGTGGCAACCTTTGTTTTGACAATTTTAAGTCGTATTCTGGCAGTAGCAAGATGCAATCCTGCCACGATTTATCTGGTATCCGGGATTTTCCCACTGGTTCCGGGAGCCGGTATCTATTATACGGCATATTATCTGATATCCGGAATGCCGGCAAAATGCTCGGCAAAAGGGCTGGAAACTTTTGAGATTGCCCTGGCCATTGTATTTGGGATTATTTTTGGCTTCTCGATTCCGGAAGCACTGTTTCATAAAAGGAAACAGTAAGTAATGGGAAAGGATTATACGGATGATATGATTACAAGCAGTGCAAATCAGCAGATGAAACATCTGTCACAGCTGATGAAAAGGGCGAAAGAACGAAAAAAAGAACAGGTCTTTGTTGTGGAAGGAATAAAGATGTTTCAGGAAGCACCGGCGGATACGGTGGTGTCTGTCTACGTGTCGGAAAGTTTTCTGGAAAAACCGGAACATGAAAAATGTCTGCAGGGATACCGGTATGAGGTCGTGAGTGATGCGGTATTCCGGGAAATTTCGGATACACAGACTCCGCAGGGAATCCTTGCGATTGTCCGCATGCCGAAGTATGATCTGCCCGATCTTTTGCAGGGGGATCACACGCATCTTTTAATTCTTGAGAGCGTGCAGGATCCGGGAAATCTTGGAACGATGGTGCGCACCGGAGAGGGTGCCGGCATCACGGGAATTATAATGAATAAAACGACGGTGGATCTGTTTAACCCGAAAACCATACGCTCGACGATGGGAAGTATCTACCGTGTTCCGTACCTGATCACGGAGCATCTGCCGGATCTGCTTGATGAGCTGCATAAGGAGAATATCCGATTGTATGCGGCACATTTAAAAGGAGATACATATTATGATGCCTTTGATTTTACCGGGGCATGTGGCTTCCTGATTGGAAATGAGGGGAACGGTCTGTCTGATGAAATTGCAGAGTGTGCGGATTGCTATCTGAAGATTCCCATGGAGGGAAAGGTGGAGTCGCTGAATGCAGCCGTTTCCGCAGCACTTTTGATGTATGAATGTAAGAGACAGCGGGGAGAGCACAATGAAAATATGGTTTAAAATCTGGGAAAACACACACTTATTAAAATCGGAAACCATAGAAGATAATACGGAGGATACACGTACACATAAGATTTTTCATGCGCTTGAAGAAGTCTGTCTGAAGTGGGATCTGGGAAAACCGATCTGGTTTGATGCGAATATAGCGGAATTTCAAAGGCATGCGCGAACGAGGTTTGGCAAGGACAATTTTGTAGAGGAAACAGAATTTGATTATCTGGAGATACAGGTGATAGACGAAGATTAAAAAAATATTAAATTTGTTGCTTTCTGCGTACAGAACGTGTTTCTTGTGATATGATAATACCGTATAGGAAAGCACGGTGAGGTCTGCTTTCGCATTTATGAAAGGAATGTCTGCCATTGTGGCAGGAAAGAGGAGGAATGACATGGGAACATCGCAGATGCTGGGGGAAGATATTGATAGTTGGGAAACTATGATGTTTTTATATAATTCTGCACTGAAAGAGGTTGGAACAAAACTTGAGATTTTAAATGACGAGTTTGTTCATATACATAAGTACAATCCGATTGAATATATTAAGTCAAGGATTAAAACACCGGAAAGTATTGTAAAAAAATTAAAGCGTGACGGATATGAGAGTACGATCGAGAATATGAGAAATTATATTAACGATATTGCAGGAATCCGTATTGTCTGCTCGTTTACTTCGGATATTTACCGTCTTGCAGAGATGATCGGAAAACAGAATGACCTGACCGTGATCTGTGTAAAAGACTATATCAAAAATCCGAAAGTCAGCGGTTACAAGAGTTTCCATATGCACGTGACGGTTCCTATCTTTTTATCGGACCGTGTGGTTGATACAAAGGTGGAAATCCAGATCCGCACCATTGCAATGGATTTCTGGGCAAGTCTGGAGCACAAGATTTATTATAAATTTGAGGGGCATGCCCCGGAATATATCAGCCGGGATCTGCGTGCCTGTGCAGAAATTGTTTCAAACCTCGATGCAAAGATGCTGCAGCTGAATGAAGCAATTTTAGAAGAAAAGGAAAAAGAGGAACAGAAGAAAAAGGAAGAATAGTTACGAAGAATAAAATTATTACGGAACAGTCGGAAAGAAGGGAATGCTATGGTACCTTCCATTGCACGTCAGAGTGTGATTTTAAAATGTAATATGCAAAAATCCGTGATGCTTGGAAACTACGAATTTTTCTATGCTGCGGGACTGATGAGAAAATTATACAACATAGAGATCCGGACAGATATGGAACCGGAACAGATTCTGGAAGCGATTCTGCGGATGCAGGATAATCTGGCCCCGCAGAGTGAACAGGAAAAATATCTGATACAGATCATAAAGAATTATGAGCCGTCAGCGGATCATGATGCACAGATGGATGAGCTGTTTGCCTGGGGAGAACAGGAACCTGACATGTGGCAGGTCACGACATCGTTCCATCCGGTTATAAGGTAACTATGAGCGATAGTTACCTTATATTTTTGCAATTTTCGTACATACTACAAGTAATTTTAAAAGAAAGATGAGGATGTATGAAATGAGTAAGATGACTCTGGAACAGGAAGAAGTGCGCAATCAGGAGTATAATGAGTATGTCGAACAGATGACACCGAAACATAATCTGTGGGCAAATATGGGAAAAGCCTTTTTGCTGGGGGGAGGTATCTGCCTGTTGGGACAGATTATTTTACAGATTGCAGCCGGGGTATTCGGACTTAAGGCAGAGGATGCCGCTCTTTGGTGCAGTTTACTTCTTGTTCTTCTTTCGGTGATCCTGACGAGCTGTAATGTATATGGGATTCTTGCCAACTGGGGAGGTGCAGGGGCATTGGTTCCGATTACCGGATTTGCAAATGGCGTGTGTGCTTCTGCGGTGGAATTCCAGAAAGAGGGACAGGTATTTGGTATCGGATGCCAGATTTTTAAGATTGCCGGTCCGGTGATTTTGTATGGAATTTTTTCAAGCTGGGTGCTGGGACTTATTTACTGGCTATTTTAAATTCGCTGGGGAACTGCGTGGCCCGTCGCATAGAGAAAACTTATGTTTTTCCGTGTACTCCTTTTCAATTTTGCACATACTACCGTAGAGAATAAGTAATCAAAGAGGTGCAGAATGAAAGAAAAACGGGAAATAGTTTATCTGAAGGCAGACCGCAACAGTGTCTGCCATGATCCAAAAATAAAGATACAGGATGTGATGTCTGTACAGTGTGCAGATTCTGCAATCTGTGCCGGAATAAAAAATAAAACACTGTATACGTTTAAGAAAAACGATGACCAGAAAAAAGAAGGAAAAAAGAAAAAACGAATGGAAGTATTTTCGATGCTAAATGTGATCGAACGGATACAGACGGATTACCCGGATGTGGAAATTGTTAGTATCGGGGAACAGGATTTTGTGGTGCAATTGTTAGATGCACCGATGGCACCGAAATGGCTGGAGACGCTTAAAGTTGTTGTGATGGTTGTAGTAATCTTTCTTGGAGCGGCATTTACGATTATGGCATTTAACAATGACGTGTCCGTGGGGGAAGTGTTCGACCGGTTTTATCAGCAGGTGATGGGAAAAGAAAAACCGAAAGTATCAGAAATCGAAATTTTTTACTGTCTGGGACTGGCAGTGGGAATTTTGGTATTTTTTAACCATATCGGAAAGAAAAAAATCACTTCAGATCCGACACCGATTCAGGTTGAGATGCGAAAGTATGAACAGGATGTCGATATGACGTTTATAGAGAACGCGGGAAGAAAGGGGCATGAACACGATGTTTCTTAGACACATTTTTATGGCGGGCCTTGCGACAGCCTGCGGCATTGCGGTTTCTGCCGGAACGTTTGCGTTTCTTCTGGTGATCGGGGTCATTCCGCGCATGATCAAACGCTGCAATTTTGGAGAACGGATACTGATGGTCGAAAATACGGTTATACTGGGGGTATTGACCGGTGCCGTATTTTCTGTGATGGAGTGGAAGGCACAGCTGCCGTATCCGTGGCTGGCGCATGTCATTTTGGGCGCTTATGGAACTGCAGCGGGAATTTTTGTGGGATGTACTGCGGTGGCACTGGCAGAAATATTAAATACTTTTCCGATCCTGTTCCGGCGTCTGTATATCAACCGTGGACTCAGTGGTGTTATGATTGCCATGGCACTGGGGAAAATGGCTGGTTCTTTTTATTATTTCTTTTTTGGTTACGGGCTTCCAAAATATTGGTAAATCCATATTTTCTAATTGCAATCTTCTTTGTGTCTGGCGTATAATAAAAGGTACGATTAGTTACAGACTAAAGGAGAGGATTTTAAATGGGCAGATATGCATTGGATATGGAAAAATATGCAGATTTGGCAAGGACTGCATCTGCGGAGGGATGCGTGTTATTGAAAAATGACAACAGTACCCTGCCACTTAAAAAAGGAGATAAAGTTGCTGTATTTGGGCGCATGGCGTTTCATTATTACAAGAGCGGACTTGGCTCGGGCGGACTGGTAAATACACGCTATGTGGTTGGAATCCTTGATGCGCTGCGCGCCTGCAAAGATATTGCGCTGGATGAAGAACTGATTGGGATCTACGAAAAATGGATCAAAGACCATCCATATGACGAAGGTGAGGGATGGGGGCTGGTTCCGTGGTCACAGGAAGAAATGCCCGTGACGGAAGAGATGCTTCAAACCGCATCCGGGGATGATGTGGCACTGGTGATTCTTGGACGTACGGCGGGGGAAGACCAGGACAATACGGACAAGCCGGGTAGTTATAAGCTGACACGGACAGAAGAAGACCTGATCCGTAAAGTGAGCAGTCAATTTTCACGCACGGTCGTTATTTTAAATGTGGGAAATATCATTGATATGAAATGGGTCAGAGAATTTGATCCGGCAGCGGTACTCTATGCATGGCAGGGAGGTCAGGAAGGTGGAAACGGTGTCTGTGATGTACTTACGGGGCGTGTGAATCCGTGCGGAAAACTGACCGATACGATTGCAGAGGATATCAGTGACTATCCATCCACGTCAAATTTCGGGGATTTACAGAAAAACTATTATAAAGAAGATATCTATGTGGGATATCGGTATTTTGAGACATTTGCCAAAGATAAAGTTTTGTATCCGTTTGGATTTGGATTGTCGTATACTTCTTTTTCCGTGCAAGCGTCTGCAGAAGAAAAGGACGAGCATACGGTCTGTGTAAAGGCAACAGTGAAAAATACCGGAACAAAACCGGGGAAAGAAGTGCTTGAAGTATATGCCAAAGCCCCACAGGGGGTACTGGATACACCGGTGCGTGTTCTTTGTGGATTTGCAAAGACAAAGGAACTGGCAGCAGGGGAAGAAGAGCATATTACTCTGGAGATTCCGAAAAATACATTTGCCTCCTATGATGACAGTGGTGTAACCGGACACAGGGACTGTTTTGTGCTGCTGGAGGGTACTTATACCATTTATGTGGGAACCGATGTGCGGACGGCACAAAAGGCAGGCGATTATCCGCAGACGTTTACGGTGATTGAACAGCTTGAGGAAGTTTGTGCACCGCAGAAACCGTTTGCCCGTATGACAAGAAAGCCGGGTGATGTGATCGGATATTCCGATACACCGGAACGGATCTATGGTCCGTATGACCGCGTGGAAAAACCGGCAGAGATTTCACAGACTGGCGATAAAGGCTATCGTCTGGAAGATGTATATGACAAAAAGATTTCCATGGAGACATTTGTGGCACAATTGTCGGATGAGGATCTGATTATGCTGTTCCGCGGAGAAGGCATGTGCAGTCCGAAGGTGACTCCGGGTACTGCAGCGGCATTTGCAGGACTGACTCCGTCTTTGAGGAAGTTTAGAATTCCGGCAGAATGTGCATCGGACGGACCATCCGGAATACGTATGGACTGCGGAACAAAGGCGTTTTCCCTTCCGAACGGAACGCTGCTCGGATGTACATTTAACTGTGAACTGGTGCGTCAATTATATGAAATGACAGGGCTTGAACTACGGTTAAACCGTGTAGATACATTGCTCGGACCGGGATTGAATATTCACAGAAATCCGTTGAACGGACGAAACTTTGAGTATATTTCCGAAGATCCGTTTTTAACCGGAAAAATGGGAGCCGCACAGCTGCAGGGACTGAATATTGCAGGTTCCACAGGAACCATCAAACATTTTGCGGCAAACAATCAGGAAACGAAACGACATGAGGCAGATTCGATTATTTCCGTGCGGGCACTGCGGGAAATTTATCTGAAGGGATTTGAAATTGCGGTAAAAGAAGGACCGGCCCGCTCTGTTATGACTACATATGGCCCGGTCAACGGGGTGTGGACTGCAGGAAGTTATGATCTCAATACCATTGTATTGCGCAAAGACTGGGGATTTTCCGGCATCGTTATGACCGACTGGTGGGCAAAGGCAAACCATGAGGGACAGCCATCGGATCCGCGTATGCATGCGGTCATGGCAGCGGCACAGAATGATGTATATATGGTGACTGCAGATGCGCAGGATATGCAGCAGGATGATATGCTCGAAGAATTCCAGAAGGGAAATCTTACGAGAGGACAGCTGCAGAGAAATGCCATCAATATATTGCAGTTTGTACTAAAATCCCCGGCGATGCTTTATGAGATGGATAGGATTTCTCCGGAAGAACTTAAAGACCGGAAGAATGCTGCAAAAGATGATCTGGATGTCTCAAAGATGATGAAATTTGTGGCAGATGAACAGGGAAACATCTGCATTTCCGGTGACGGCTGGGATACACATCAGGGAAAAGAAATACTTGCGGATCTGGATATGAAAGCCGGAAGTTATGAACTGCAGATGAAAGTGAAATCAAATCTGGATGATCTGGCACAGCTTCCGGTAACGGTATATCTGGACAATATTATCAAAGGAACAATGTCCTTCCGGGGATCGAAAGGGCAGTGGGTGACACAGCAGATCCGGTTTGATACATTCGAGGGACATCATTATATGAGGTTATATTTTGGAGCAACCGGACTTACGGTAGATCATATAGCGTTTCAGCTGTCCGGCGGCGCAGACAAGGAGCAGTAAGATATGAATGTTTTAAAGGTAAAAAAGGGAGAAACGCTTGCCAGAAAACAGGACAAGGTGATGGAATGGTATCTGATTCAGGAGGGATCGGTGATCCGGCAGTTTGCATTTGCAGAGATCATTATGCACCGGAATGCAATTGTGGGTATTCTCGAGAACGAATGGTTTGCCTGTGATTATGTGGCAAATGAAGATACGACATTGATTGTGATCCCATGTAAAAATGCACAGGATCTGCGGAAGATTTTGTCCGAACATGAGAATTTCCGCCCGATTTTTTTGCGTACGGCAGTGGAACAGAGGCATCAGGCACTGTGTCTGTATGCCAGTCTGCAGAAAAAATGCATGCTTTTACATAATGCTGCGGAAACGTTGTACAGCGAATACAAAAATCTGTGCAGCGAGAAGCTTCTTGATGAACAGGATTTTCCGCGTATGGAACAGTTTGCAGCTTTAAAAATGCAGCACCGTGCGGAAAATTGGGAGATTGCAAACAGTAACAGTCTGGTCCGGAGTTATCTGAAAGAATATATGCAGCTGATGATCAAAGATGACAGTCTGTGTGTGGGAGCAATCATGGAGGCGGCGGCACAGATGCGCCGTGTGACACAGGGAATCGGCGAGATGGTAAATTATCTGCAGTACAACAGGGATATTTTATTTTCAGATTCCAGAGATGATATTTTTCATCTGTTTTTTGCAATGGCAGTCCAGCAGTCGCAGAAAAAGCAGGACATTTCCGAGATCAAAAAGCGTCTGTTAAATATGGTGGATGTCATGACAAAGCTTGATGTATACGACAAAAAGCAGATGGCGGAGGCACATGAGCTCTGCGAGAATTACGACTTTACCAAGGAGTCCGAAGGCCGTATCAATATTATGCGTGAGGATTGTATTGCACATATTATGGAGTATGCAGGATATGGCAGCGATATGATCAGGGATTTCCACAGCATTGTGCAGCAGTACCGGGAGCTGCCGGATATGATGTCTACAGACAATGAGGCGAGACAGCTGCGCAGGGAAATCACAAAGGTCTTTTACGATATTTATACCAAGGCGTTTATGAGATCAGTTGAGGAACTGGTCAAGCCGTCACCGATCATGATGATGTTTTTCAATTTTGGGTTTATGGATGCGGAGGTGCTGGGGGAAACTAACACAAATGCACTGTATAATCTGACGGATTCGCTTGGATTGTTTCACTCTGCAAATGTCTATACGGTTTATGACTGGCTGGTACAGATTTATCAGGGAAAGAAAGACCCGTCCCGCAATGAATTTGACCAGGATTTCAATGCATTTCTGCTGGAAGAAAAGAGAACTGGGAATATTACGGAAGCGCAGATGCAACAGTATAAAAATGACAGCAGGCAGAAAGTACAGTTTGAGATCCGCAATATGTTTACCTCCGGAAACCGTGTGACCTATGGCCGTGTGACTACATTCTGTCCGGTTCTGATGGAAGAGGATTTCATCAACACCGTGGAAAAGATGGCAGTTACCGCAGAAAAAATTGCCGATGCCATCAATAAGGTGCGCTGTGTGGATTATTCTGCACTCTATCATGATGTCATGTTTTCCGATCCGGATCGCGGAATCAATCAGGAATGGATCAAAAAGGAGATTCTGCCGGATGTGATTCTGATGCCAAATGCCGGAACCCGTACCCTGATGTGGCAGGAGACATCCGGTGCCAAGATTGATACACCGGCGCGTTTCCTGTTTCCGATTTTTTCCGCAGTGGATCTCGATGATCAGATGGTGGAATGTATCGGCCGATACCGCTGGGAGATCTGCAGACGTGTGCAGGGTGTATACTGGAACGATATCCGGGAGAAATCGCTTACGGCGGAGTACTGTGATTTTATTCAGTATTATCGCAAAAATTCAGATCTTTCTGCAGATGCAAAGGAAAAGATCAAGACTGCATTGTCCCGTGCACGGAACAGTTACCGTGAGGTATTTGTCAAGGATTATCAGGCATGGATGAAGTATGAATCACAGGGAAGTTTCCGACTGAATAAGGTGGCAAGGGATATTCTGGTAAGGTATTGTCCGTTTGCAAAGGATATCCGCCAGGGGCTGGCCACCAATCCACAGTACCAGAATGCATTTCACAGACTTGATGCGGAAAACAGAAAGAAACTGCAGCGGTTCCGTTCTGTTTACGATAAATATGAGGCTGCCGGCGGAGAGATCACACCGGAACTGAAAGAAAATCTGCGGTTTTATCAGATGTAGGAACAGATATGGAATATATAGCTTATGTAGAGACCCCGTATAAAGAAAAATTTGGAATTCCCAGACAGAGTGGGCTGGCGGAGAGCACCTGTGGAGAGATCATCTTTACACCGAAATTCCGGAATCCGGATGCGGTGCGTGGAATCGAAGAATTTTCCCACCTGTGGCTTCTCTGGGAGTTTTCGAGGGCAAAGCAGGATATTTTTCATGCAACCGTAGCACCTCCCCGTCTGGGAGGAAAAGAAAAACGGGGCGTGTTTGCCACACGTTCCCCCTTCCGCCCGAATTCGATCGGTCTTTCGTGCGTGAAACTTGAAAAAGTGCGCATCGATCAGAAGCTTGGACCGGTTCTTACGGTTTCCGGGCTGGATCTGCTTGATCACACACCGCTTTTTGATATCAAACCGTATCTGCCGTATGTGGATGCCCATCCGGAGGCAAAAAACGGTTTTGCGGAAGAATTCCGGGAGTTTCAGATACCGGTAGTATTTCCGGATGAATTGCAGGCACAGATTCCGGAACATCTGCGAGTACCGCTTCTTGAGGTTCTTGCACAGGATCCCAGGGCGGCATACAACAAAAAGCCGGATTATATCTATGGGATGGCATTTGATGATTATGACATCCGGTTTATGGTGGCAGAGGGAATTCTGACGGTAAAAGAGATCACAAGGCGCACGCAGGAATGGAAAAAAGTCAAGTGAGAGTTGCGCTTGTGCGGGGAAAGCCTTATAATAGAAACGTCAAAAGTCAAAAACGCGAAGAAATTCGTGTAGTAGTGAGGTAAGAGGATGAAAGAGTTAAAAGAGTACATTCGCAGTATCCCGGATTTCCCGGAGAAGGGAATTATTTTCCGTGATGTCACAAGTGTACTGCAGGATGCAGATGCACTGAAGCTTTCCATTGATGAACTGGCGAAACGCTTGGAGGGCGTTGATTTTGATGTGATCGCCGGAGCAGAATCCAGAGGCTTTATCTTTGGAGCACCACTTGCTTATGTCATGCATAAGCCGTTTGTACCGATTCGTAAAAAGGGAAAACTACCGTGTGAGACAGTTGAAAAAACATATGATCTAGAGTATGGTACGGCAACGATTGAAATGCATAAAGATGCCATTCAAAAAGGAGAAAAGGTTGTACTTTTGGATGATCTGATTGCAACCGGCGGAACCATGAAAGCTGCTGCGGAACTGGTAGAGGAACTTGGCGGTGAAGTGGTAAAGATGCTGTTTCTCATAGAGTTAAGCGATCTTAACGGACGGGAAGTCTTAAAGGACTATGACGTGGACTCTGTTGTACAGTTCGAGGGAAAATAAAACCTGGTTTGAGACAGGCGTAAAAGAAATAAAAGAATGGATAAAAGCCCTTCGCGCTATGGGACACACGATGGTGTGCTCTATGGTTGTGGGGGGCTTTCTAATATTTGATTGTAAATAAAAAGGTAATTTGTTATTATAATCTTATCAGCGTTTTAATGGCGAAACGATTAAAATCTATCTGTTTGGAAAATATGAGCAGTATGAGATCATTGAAATTGAAAAACGAGCGGAGGAAAGAGCATGGCAGAAGTAGAAGGTAGTAAAGATTTGATAAGTGTATTATGGAGTGGCGCAGATATTCTCCGATCCAAGATGGATGCAAATGAATATAAAGATTATTTACTTGGAATTGTATTTTATAAATATCTTTCGGATACATTTTTAATTAAAGTTTATGATTTGATTTATGATGAAAAGCCGAAGAATTTAAAAGTTGCATTGGATGCATACAAAGAAGCACTCGAAGACGAAAGTGCTGAGGAACTGAAAGAGCAGATAAAGTCAGAATGTCATTACTTGATTGAACCGCAACTTACCTATACGTGTTTTGCTGATGCGGCGAGAAACAATGTATTCAATCGGGAGTTATTACAGAAAGCTTTTAACAATATTGAACAGAGTGATCCATTGTTTGCAGATTTATTTACAGATATTGATTTGTACTCTAATCGTTTGGGAAATGGAGATCAGAAGCAAAGTGATACCATATCCAGTCTTGTTAAGGAAATTGATAAGGCAGATTTGTTGAATTCAGACGCAGAGATACTTGGAAATGCATATGAATATTTGATTGGACAGTTTGCGTCAGAGACCGGAAAAAAGGCAGGAGAATTTTATACACCACAAGCAGTTTCAAAGATATTAACAAAGATTGCAATTGCAGGGCAGGAAAACAAAAAAGGATTATCTGTATATGATCCATGCATGGGTTCTGGGTCTCTTTTGTTAAATGCCAAAAAGTATGCCACTGAACCAGGTTATATTAAGTATTATGGGCAGGAGCTAAATACTTCTACTTATAATCTGGCACGTATGAATATGTTTTTACATGGAATTACTCCGGAGAATCAGGTACTTCGCAATGGTGATACGCTGGATGGAGACTGGCCGACAGGAGAAGAGACCGATTTCAACATGGTACTTATGAATCCACCATACTCTGCAAAATGGAGTGCAACAGCCGGATTTTTACAAGATGAAAGATTCAGCGACTATGGAGTATTGGCTCCAAAATCAAAAGCGGATTATGCTTTTTTACTTCATGGTCTGTATCATTTAAAAAGTAATGGAACAATGGCAATTGTATTACCTCATGGGGTTCTGTTCCGAGGGGCAGCAGAAGGAAAAATCAGAGAAAAATTGCTTCGTGCAGGGAATATTTATGCAGTAATTGGATTGCCTGCCAATTTATTTTATAATACTTCAATTCCTACTTGTATCATCGTTTTAAAGAAACACAGAGATGGAAGAGATGTGTTGTTTATTGATGCATCAAAGAAATTTGACAAAGGGAAAAAGCAAAATGCCATGACAGATGAACATATAGATGCTGTTATGGAGTTGTACAGTAAAAGAGAAACAGTAGAAAAAGAATCCTATCTTGCAAGCTTTGAGGATATTGAGAAGAATGATTTCAATTTGAATATTCCGCGTTATGTAGATAATTTTGAAAAAGAGGAAGAAGTCGATATAAATGCTCTTTTAACGCAGATGGATCAGACGGATAAGGAATTGGAACAGGCGCAGGGAGAATTTCTATCTTTACTTAAAGATCTGACATCTACGGATGAAACTATTATGTCCTCGTTGAATGAACTGATTAGGAAGATGGAGGGGTGATAGCGATGGGAAAACCTAAAATTAGATTCAAAGGGTATGAGGACGATTGGGAACAGCGTAAGTTTGGAGAAATAGTAGAAAAATATGAGGATCTGGTAGAAACTCCAACAGAAGGTTACACGAGACTTGGAATTAGAAGCCATGCAAAAGGAACATTTCATAGTTTTGTTGAAAAAGGAAAAGAACTTGAGACAGCTAAAATGTTCCGAGTTGCAGCAGATAAATTCATTGTGAATATTACATTTGGATGGGAACATGCAGTAGCAATTACTGATGAAAATGATGCTGGAAAGCTTGTTTCTCATAGGTTTCCGCAATATAGTTTCAATGCAGGGATGGTTCCGAAATTTTTTAGATATCTGATTCTGGATGAAAATTTTAAACATCATTTGGAATTATCCTCACCAGGAGGAGCTGGAAGAAACAGGGTTTTGAAATTAAACGATATGCTTGAATACAAAATGAATTTCCCATCTGAAGTGGAGCAAGGAAAAATAGCTGCGTATTTTGATCATCTCGATCACCTCATCACTCTTCACCAGCGTAAGTGTGAAGAAACTAAAAGTTTGAAAAAATATATGCTTCAAAAAATGTTTCCGGAAAATGGAAAATGTGTCCCGGAAATTAGATTTTCTGGATTCTCGGACGCTTGGGAACAGCGTAAGTTGGGGGAAATGATAAAAGAATATAAGGAAACGGTTGACTCGGATTGTATATTGCCAGTATTAACTTCATCAAAAACAGAGGGAGTAATATTGCAAGAAGAACATTTTGGAAGAAAGCAACAGCATGATATCACAGGTTATAATATTTTGCCTAGAAATTATTGTACATATAGAAATAGAAGTGATGGAGTGGATTTTACGTTTAATATTAACAAATGCTGTGATAAAGGCATTATAAGTAAGTTTTATCCTGTTTTCAGCGGTAATAATAGTGATGTTTTTTTTATATCTTTGTTGTTAAATAATAGTGATGAAATAGTACAAGAAATTGCATATACATGTACGGGAACTGGGCAGAAAGTGCTTTCTTTTCTTGATTTGCAAAAGATGAAAATTAAAGTTCCAAACTTTGAAGAACAGAAGAAAATTGCAGCATATTTTGATCACCTCGATCACCTCATCACTCTTCACCAGCATAAGTGTGATGAATTACAAAAATTAAAGAAATTTATGTTACAAAATATGTTTGTGTAACAGTTTTGTAAAGATTTTTGAATGCAAAATGCAAAATAAATATAAAATATTTAAATCGGATAAAAATACGCAAAAGAAATATACTTACGATGTAATCTAGTGCAGTATTAGATTTAGGGAAAGAAGGTAAGAATTATGATGTATCCGTTTATGACGTTAAATGATGAAACAGAAATTGTGCATTCTGATATGAATGCAGATGGAACGGTAAAAGTTTATATTGAAACCCCGGATAAAAAAGATGGCTTTCATAATATGACATGTTATTTGCCAACTTATGAAATAAAAGAAATCAATGGATATTCAGATAAACAGGTTGAAGAATTTATGGAAATTATAAAATCAACGGCACATTTGATTATGGAATTTGCAAAAGAAGGGGGATTTGAACATGCCTCAGGTTTTTAAGGTAGGAGCCTACTGGATATATTTTTGGGCAAATGAAGGTAAACCGTTGGAGCCGATACATGTGCATATTGCAGAGGGACGTCCACATCAGAATGCAACGAAAGTGTGGATTACATCTGCCGGAAAATGTATTGTTGTGAATAACATATCAAATATTCCAACAGTTGCTTTGAGAAATATTGTAAGGATTATTGAAGCAAGAAGTGATGAGGTAAAACAAAAATGGTTTGAGTATTTTGGAGAGATACGGTATTTTTGTTAAACACTTTATATTATCGTAAGTTTTTATAAAAAGAAAAATATAAGAGAAAACTTGGGAACAGCGTAAGTTAGATGGCTGGGGAACTTTCTATTACGGAAGAAGCTGTCCTAAATGGTCAGTAACAGAGGATGCAACCATTCCGTGTATTCGATATGGAGAACTTTATACGAAATTTGGAGCAAAAATAGACAGAGTTTACTCCTATACAAATATGCCGCCAGAAAATCTTAGATTTAGTAAAGGAACAGAGGTTTTAATTCCACGAGTTGGGGAAGATCCTATGGACTATAACCACTGCACATGGCTATCTATGCCGGATGTTGCGATTGGTGAAATGATTTCTGTATTCAACACGGATAACAATCCATTGTTTACAGCAACAATGTTTAATGCTACATTGCAGAATGAATTTGCTATGAGAGTGGAGGGTGGAAGCGTCACGAATCTTTATTTTGAAAAGTTGAAGAATATAGAAGTTTCGTTTCCTTCTATCCAGGAGCAGGAGAAGATCGCCGCATATTTTGAGAACCTTGACCACCTCATCACTCTTCACCAACGTAAGTGTTATAGATTTATTGATATTGCGCTAGACGCTTGGGAACAGCGTAAGTTAGAAGAGTATCTTGGGGTATCAAAAGAAAAAAACAGAGATGAGTCATTTGGAAAAGATGATGTTTTATCTGTTTCTGGCGAATATGGAATTGTGAATCAAATAGAATTTCAAGGCAGATCATTCGCAGGAGCATCAGTAGCAAATTACGGTGTAGTAGAGGGTGGAGATGTTGTTTATACAAAGTCCCCTTTGAAATCAAATCCATACGGTATTATCAAGACAAATAAAGGAAAAACGGGAATTGTATCAACATTGTATGCAGTATATAAACCTAAAAATAATGTTGGGGCTGAATTTGTTCAGATATATTTTGAATTAGATTCCCGTATGAATTCATATATGCATCCATTGGTAAATAAAGGTGCTAAAAATGATATGAAGGTATCAGATGAGAATGCTTTGAAAGGATCTGTAATTTTCCCAAAAATTGACGAGCAAAAAGCAATTTCAAAGTATTTTGCCCAACTCGACCACCTCATCACTCTTCACCAGCATAAGCTATTTTGCGCAAAAAATGTAATGAAATACATAACAACCGATATAAACACACCCAAAAAGGAGGCTATTATGGCAGAATTAGAGTCCGTGATAGAGCAGAAACTTATTGAACAACTGATTTATGGTGATTCACAATGGACGTATCGCGAAGACTTAAAAACAGAAGCAGATCTTTGGAAGAATTTCAGATATATTCTTGAACAGAATAATAAGGAACGTTTAAATGGAGAACCACTTTCGGATGCAGAATTTGAACAGGTAAAGAATCAACTGCAGTTTTCATCATTCTATAAGGCTGGCGAATGGTTAGTTGGTGAAAATGGAAAAGTAATGGTACACGTACAAAGGGATACCGAACGGTTGCATCTTGTTGTGATGAATCATGAGCATATTGCAGGTGGAAGCAGTGTTTATGAGGTGATTAATCAGTACAATGCGTTAAAAATGGATGAGGATAGTAGTGTAAATGCAAGAGACCGAAGATTTGATGTTACTCTTATGATTAATGGATTGCCGATGATTCATATAGAATTGAAAAATAAGCAGCATTCTTATATGGATGGATTCTGGCAGATTAAAAAATATATTGGAGAGGGAAAATTTACGGGAATATTCTCAGCTGTACAGATGTTTGTAATCAGTAATGGGGTTGATACAAAATATTTTTCAGCTGCAAGTGATAGCGAATTGAATCCGAAGTTTATCAGTGGATGGCTGGATAAGGAAAATAACGCAGTTTCCGATTACCTTGTTTTTGCAAAAAGTGTGCTTCGTATTCCGGAGGCACACGAGATGATCGCGAGATATACAGTATTGGATGAAGAGGCAAAGCGTTTGATTTTGTTGCGCCCTTATCAGATCCATGCAATAGAAGCAATTCGTGATGCTTCTAAGACTGGAAAATCTGGTTTTGTATGGCATACAACTGGATCAGGAAAAACCTTAACTTCTTATAAAGCTACCAGAAATTTGTTAATGGATATTCCAGCGATTGATAAAGCTATCTTTTTAATTGATCGAAAAGATCTGGATACGCAGACCACCATGGCATTTCAGGCATATGCGAATAATGATCTGATAGATGTAGATGAGACAGACAATGTGTTTGATTTAAAGAAAAAGTTGAAATCAGATGATCGTCAGGTGATTGTGACAACGATCCAGAAATTGCAGAGATTAATCACCAGAAAATTGCAGGAAGGTACACCGGAATATCACAAAATTAAAAACCTGAAAATTGCATTTGTTGTAGATGAATGTCATAGAGCTGTCACTCCTGGAACAAAACGGGAAATAGAAAGATTTTTTGGAAATTCCTTATGGTATGGATTTACAGGCACTCCCCGGTTTGCGGAAAATCCATATCCACAGATGGGAGATCTGCCTCGTACTACACAGGAATTATATGGAGATTGCCTGCATAAATATACGATTCAGAATGCCATTCATGACAATGCCGTTTTAGGATTTCAGGTGGAACATAATGGTCCCAAAAATAAAAAGGATGAAACGGACAGTAATCTTTATGTGACTGAAAGTCATATGTTGAAAGTACTTGAGGTGATTTTGAATAAATCTTATTATAAGTTGGGATTTCAAAATGGAAAAGGAAAGACATATGAGGGGTTACTTACAACGAGTTCCATCCAATTGGCACAAAAATATTATGATTTGTTGAAAATGGTAAAGGAAGGGAAGACAACACTTAAAATTGATGAAAAAATAAAACAGGTATTACCGGATTTTCCAAAGTTCGCAATTACTTATTCCGTAACAGAAAACGAAGAAGGTTCCCATGTAAATCAGCAGAAGATGCAGGAATCATTAGATGATTACAATAAAATGTTTGGAACAAAATATGAGATTTCTCAAATACAGGGATACAATGGAAATCTGAATAAGCGTCTTGCAAGGAAGGATGCAAAATATAAGAGCAGAAATGAGCAGCTGGATCTGGTGATTGTAGTCGATCGACTCCTGACCGGTTTTGATGCACCGTGTCTGTCAACGATATTCATTGACAGACCGCCAATGGGACCGCACGATTTGATTCAGGCATTTTCCAGAACAAATCGTATTTATGATAAAAATAAAGTATATGGTCAGATTGTTACATTTCAGGCACCAAAATTATTTAAGGAGAGTGTTGACAATGCGGTACGATTGTATTCTGCAGGAAGTACACAAACAGCTCTTCTGGCAGATTGGAAAGAGGTGGAATCGGCATTTCGCAAGTCATTAAAAGCACTTCGAATATCTGCAGAGACTCCGGAAGAAGTTCCGGGAATGTCAATAAAAGAGAAAAAAATATTTGTTAAGCTGTTTCAGGATTTTGACAAGTTTTTTGCGCAATTAAAATCATTTACACAGTATGAAGATAATATGCTGGCTGGATATGGTATTACGGAAGATGAGTATACGGATTATGCAGGACAGTACTTAAATGCAAAAGAGGAAATTAAAGAAGATACCGATGGTCAAATTGATGATCCGGGAGTGCCTGTAGTAGATGAAGATTATGAATTAATGGCATACAGTCATACAAAGATTGATTATGAGTATATTATCAATCTGATCCAGAACATTGTATCACCAGATGAAGAATCACAGGATGTTACACAGGAACAGAAACAAAAGCAGATGGATGAGGTAAAGCAATATGTGGAAGAACTCAGAAAAGATAATCCGAAAGTAGCTGAGATAATGACCACTTTAATTGGAGAAATTGAGCAGGATGTAAATAAGTATAAAGGACAGTCCATTCTGAATATTGTTGAAAATATGAAACAAGAGTGTATTGAAAAAGTAGTTACAGATTTTTGTATTACATGGTATACGTCCAAAGATGATGTTATGTATGCGGCAATGCATTATCGAAATGGAGAGATCCCGAATGAGAGTGCAATTAAAGAGACAGCAAATTTTACCAGTTACAAAGAAGTACAGGAGAGAGCAATTCCAAAATTTAAATATTATACAATGATGATTGCTGAGTTAAGAAAAACTCTGGATGAAGAAATTAAACCTCTTATGAACCATTAGGATTGATTTGTATATATAAATATTCTTTACTGTTCTTATCAGCGTAAGTAGTACAGGAAACGGAGGTGCTTATGCGAAATGATGAGAACACCACAGAACTTTTCTGTAATTATTATAAGGAATGGGTTAATGTATATAAGAAGGATGCCATAAGAGAAGCAACTTTGGCAAAATACCGAATGACACAAAAGTGGGTAGAAAAACTGGTGCCGGATTTGAAAGTATCTGAACTTACAAGAACGATGTATCAGCAGCTTTTAAATGATTATGCAAAAGAACATGAAAGACAGACAACACTTGATTTTCATCATCAGTTGAAAGGAGCAATTCTGGATGCCGTTGATGAGGGACTGATAGAAAGAGATCCTACAAGAAAAGCAATTATTAAAGGAAAAACACCAAAAGTAAAAAAGATTAAATATCTCAATCAGTTTGAACTTCATACATTGATTGCACATCTTGACATAAAGGAAAAACCAAATTGGGATTGGTTTATTCTATTGGTTGCCAAAACGGGTATGCGTTTTTCAGAAGCACTTGCAATTACTCCAGCAGATTTTGATTTTGCAAGGCAGACATTATCGGTAAGCAAAACCTGGGATTATAAAGGAACAGGTGGTTTTTTACCTACTAAAAACAAGTCATCGGTCAGAAAAATACAAATAGATTGGCAAATTGTTGTAAAGTTCTCTGAATTGGTTAAAAATCTGCCGGAGGATAAGCCGATTTTTGTAGGAGAAGAAAAAATATATAATTCAACGGTTAATGATGTTCTTGCGAGGCATTGCAGGGATTGTGGTATTTCAGTGATTTCAATTCATGGGCTTCGACATACACATGCATCACTGTTATTATTTGCAGGAGTATCCATTGCCAGTGTAGCAAGACGCTTGGGACATGCCAGTATGACTACTACCCAGAAAACATATTTACATATTATACAGGAACTTGAAAACAAGGATGTAGATCTGGTAATGAGGACATTATCTGGATTATAGAACATTAAGATTTTAAAATTGTGCTGCTTACGCTGAAGCTCTCTGTTTCATGACACTGTATACCATTATAGCAGAATAAAACCGCACGACCTGTACATACTATCAGAAAAACAAAGTAAGGAGAGACAGTATGGATCAGCAGGTTGGATCAGGGAGTCTTTGCTTTGCAAAGGCTCCTTTTATTATTGGAACAGCATCTGTGGTTGGAACCAAAGAGGGGGAAGGCCCCCTGGCAGATGCATTTGACTGTATCGGACCGGATGATAAATTTGGTCAGCAGACATGGGAGGCCGCAGAGAGCAGTCTGCAGAAAGAAGCATTGACGCTTGCCCTCGGGAAAGCAGATCAAAAGCCGGAAGATATGCGGTATCTGTTTGCCGGAGATCTGCTCGGACAGCTGATTGCCTCATCATTTGGACTGAAAACGTTTGAAATTCCACTGTTTGGACTGTACGGGGCATGTTCCACATGTGGGGAAGCGCTGGCACTTTCTGCAATGACGGTAGCAGCCGGATATGCGGATCGCGTGGCGGCAGTCACTTCAAGCCATTTTGCCAGCGCGGAAAAACAGTTCCGTTTTCCGCTGGAATACGCAAATCAGCGTCCGGTAAGTGCCACATGGACAGTGACCGGAGGCGGTGCATTTATTCTGTCAAAAGAGGCGAAGCAGCCGCTGGCAAAGGTGGCGGGAGTCACAACCGGAAAGATTGTAGATTACGGAATCAAGGATTCCATGAATATGGGAGCCGTGATGGCACCGGCTGCCGCTGAGCTGATTGCGCAGAATCTTACGGATTTTAAACGAAAACCCGAAGATTATGACCGGATTATCACGGGAGACCTGGGAGAAGTCGGTCAGCAGATTCTGTTTGATCTGCTGCTGAAAAAAGGCATGAATATCCGCAAGCAGCATGAGGACTGTGGCATGTTAATTTTTGATTCACAGACACAGGGAACCGGTTCCGGAGGATCGGGATGCGGATGTGCAGCCTCGGTGCTGAGTGCGCATTTTCTGCCAAAACTGGCAAGCGGGGAACTGGAAAGAATACTCTTTGTGCCGACAGGCGCGCTGCTTTCTACGGTCAGTTTCAATGAAGGACAGACAATACCAGGGATTGCACACGGTGTTGTGCTGGAAAGCTGTGTTTCATCTGCAAAAAAGGAGGGATAAGGATATGCAGTATGTAATTGCATTTGTAACAGGGGGAATGATCTGTGCACTGTCACAGATCCTGATGGAAAAAACAAAAATGCTTCCGGGACGTATCATGGTTCTTTTGGTCTGCCTTGGGGCCATCCTTGGATTTGTGGGGATCTATGAGCCGTTTTCCAAATGGGCGCAGGCAGGCGCGAATGTGCCACTTCTGGGATTTGGAAACAATCTCTGGAAGGGTGTCAAAGAGATGGTGGACAAGAAAGGATTTATCGGTATTTTTCTGGGCGGCTTTAAAAACTGTGCGGCAGGGCTTTCCGCAGCACTCGTTTTTTCTTATATTGCCTCCCTGCTCTGCCAGCCAAAGATGAAAAAGCACTAGCAAATCGGGAAAATTCTGTTGTATAATAAATGGGAATTTTGCACACACTAGCTCTGTAGATCAAATAAAAGGAGATATGTGTGATGAAAAAATTAAAAGTTCTGATGATGAGCGGAATGCTTGCAGCAGGGATCTGTCTGTTTGCGGCCTGTGGTACAGCAAATGATGACGGAACGAACAATGGTGTAAACGATACTTCTAATACACAGGTTACTACACAGGAAAACATTCCGGGAACGGACAATACGACTGGAAATGGTACAACAGACAATAATACGGATGCCGGAAATTCCAAAAACGATGGCAATGTCGGAAAAGATATCGGGGATATGGGAAAGGATGTCGTGGATGGTGTGAAAGATGCCGGTGATGCCGTGGCAGATGGCGTGGATGATGCAATTGACGCGGTAGATCCGGATGCAGACACAAACAATGGCGGTAAGACCAATACCGGACGTTAGACAGGATTACCTATGAAAAAAGAAACTTACGTTAAAATGACCCAGCCGTTTCGGGATGACCCGAAACGTGCGCGGGCGTTACATAGAGCAAATAAAATATTGACGGTTGTGATTTTTGTGGCATATCCATGCCTGCTTCTGTGGCTGCTGTGGCAGAAGGATATGCGGCTATATAAAGCCATCTGTGTGCCGCTGGACGGATTTATTATTGTGACGGTTGTGCGGGCCTGGATCAACCGGAAACGGCCGTATGAAATATTTGAACTGCCATCGGTGATTCCAAAAGATACGAAAGGACATTCCTGGCCGAGCCGGCATGTGTTTTCCGCGGCAGTGATTGCGTTTACGTTCTGGTTTGTGTGCCCGGCTGTGGGGATTGTATTTTTGCTTATGACAGTTGCTATTGCATGGATCCGGGTAGTTTCCGGAGTGCACTTTATCAGTGATGTAGTGGCGGGATTTCTTTTTGCTGCGTTTTTTTCTTTGTTTTTTTAGTGTGGTTTTCACCGGCTATGCTGGAAAAATTACTGGCTTTCTTTCCGAAACTGGCGCGGTGTCATGCTGTATTTTTGTTTGAACACCCGGTTAAAATAGGAAAGATTTTCAAAACCGGATTCTGCCGCAATATCCAGAATGGAGGAGTCGGAAGTTGTCAGCAGACGCGAGGCGATTGTCAGGCGGTAGTCCCGCAGATAGTCCACGAAAGACGTTCCCATAGTTTCTTTGAAATACCGCATAAAATGAGATTCGGAAAAATCAACGGTTGCCGCGATGTCGGCAATCGTTATTTTTTGCATGTAATTATTTTCAATGTATTTTAAAACAATTTTCATTTTATCAAGCGTTTTGCGGTTACTGCCTGTCGTTAAGTTCCGGCAGCGGTTGTCTAAAATAAAGAAAAACTGGTACAACTGACTTTTGATGTACAGTTCATAGCCCTGTGGTTTGGTCTTGCTGATCTCGTCACAGGCATCAATTGGCATGATGACATCCGTGTAATAAGGATAGACAGGGGTGAAGATGGTTGGAACCGTGACTTTTCCACTCATAAGAGGAAGAAGAAAATCGGTGGCAGTCACATCGTTCTGTCGTGGAATCAGCATACTCGGATTAAAGATGATATTTTCATATTCCATGAAGGCATCTTCCAGCTGGTCAATGGAGTGGAGCTGTCCCGGAAGAATAAGAGCCAGGGTCGGACCTTTTACTTTGTATTCCCGGAAATCTACTGTAATGCGTCCCATCCCCTTTTTGATGTAGATCAGTTCCAGTTCATCGTGCCAGTGCAGCGGTACACGCGGAAAATCCAGTGGGATCGAGCATAGATATGTATTATAAGGAAAGATAATATCCCCATGTGTGATGGTTTCGTGATAATTTTCATATTCAAGTATATTCATATCTTTATTTTAGCAGAATTGTCCTCTGCCTGTAAAGAACAAAAACACAGAAAACGCATGAAATAGGCGAAAACACAGGATATGCAGGCACTGTGGAAATGTACCAAGACAGGTAGCAGGAAATTGGTAAAATTTAACAGTCATGGGCTATTTGAATATGAAAAATGATAGAATAGTATCAGTTTTTGCTTGAATACGACAAGAAATCAGCAGGAAAAAATCATATACTGAGTACATCAAAACAACACGAAATCTTGTGGGAGGGAAAACACATGACTTTAGCAAAAGCAGTATCTATGAAATATAACAAGACCATCGAGAAGTGCTCAAACGAGGAAATTTACTATGCACTCCTTGATATGACCAAGCAGATGGCAGAGGATAAGGTCAGCAACGAAGGAAAGAAGAAGCTGTATTACATTTCTGCAGAGTTCTTAATCGGAAAGCTTTTATCCAACAACCTGATCAACCTTGGTATTTATGACAGCGTAAAATCCGAGCTTGAGGCATCTGGAAAGAACATCGGAGAGATCGAGGAAATCGAGCTTGAGCCTTCACTCGGAAATGGTGGACTTGGACGTCTGGCAGCCTGCTTCGTAGATTCTATCGCAACGCTTGGATTAAACGGTGATGGCGTTGGATTAAATTATCACTACGGATTGTTCAAACAGGTATTTGACCACAACTTACAGAAAGAGACTCCAAACCCATGGATTACACCAGATAGCTGGCTGACAAAGACAGATGTCACTTATCCGGTACAGTTCGGTGGATTTACCGTACAGTCCAGATTATATAACATTGATGTCGTTGGTTATAACAACCGTACTACAAAGCTGCGTCTGTTCGATATCGAGACTGTTGATGAGAGCATTGTCGGAGATACGATCGATTTCAACAAAGATGACATTGCAAAGAACCTGACACTGTTCTTATATCCGGATGATTCTGATGACAAGGGACGTCTCCTTCGTGTTTACCAGCAGTATTTCATGGTAAGCAACGCTGCAAGACTGATTCTTGACGAGGCAGTAGAGAAGGGATCAAACTTACATGACCTGGCAGATTATGCAACCGTTCAGATCAATGATACCCATCCATCCATGGTAATTCCGGAGCTGATCCGTCTGTTACAGGAGAGAGGCATCCTGATGGATGAGGCAGTTTCCATCGTATCTAAGGTATGTGCATACACCAACCATACGATTCTTGCAGAGGCACTTGAGAAATGGCCAATCGGTTTCCTGGATAAGGCAGTTCCACAGCTTATGCCAATTATCCGCGAGCTGGACAACCGTGTACGTGCAAAAGTTTCCGATGAAAGCACCTATATTATCAAAGACGGTCTGGTACACATGGCACATATGGATATCCACTACGGATACAGTGTTAACGGTGTTGCATATCTGCACACAGAGATCTTAAAGAACAGTGAGTTAAATAACTTCTACAAGCTCTATCCGGAGAAGTTTAACAATAAGACAAACGGAATCACATTCCGCCGCTGGCTCATGTCCTGCAACCCGGAACTTTCCGCAATGATCACAGACTTAATCGGTGAGGGCTGGAAGAAGGATGCCAACGAGTTAGAGAAACTTGGCAATTTCGTCAATGATGATGCGGTACTGGATCGTCTCCTTGCAGTAAAGGCTGGCAAGAAAGCAGATCTGAAGAATTATCTGAAGATGAAACAGGGATTTGAAATTGATGAGAATTCCATCTATGATATTCAGGTAAAGAGACTGCATGAGTACAAGAGACAGCAGATGAATGCACTTTATGTCATCCACAAGTATTTCGAGATCAAGGAAGGCAAGAAGCCTGCAACTCCGATCACCGTATTCTTCGGAGCAAAGGCAGCACCGGCTTACATTATTGCAAAGGATATCATTCATCTGATCCTCTGTTTACAGCAGATCATCAACAATGATCCGGAAGTAAGTCCATACTTAAAGGTATTTATGGTAGAAAACTACAACGTAACCATGGCTGAGAAGATGATTCCTGCATGTGATATCTCCGAGCAGATTTCCCTTGCATCCAAGGAAGCATCCGGAACCGGTAACATGAAGTTTATGTTAAACGGTGCACTGACACTTGGAACCATGGACGGTGCAAACGTAGAGATCGCAGAGCTTGTTGGAAACGAGAACATCTTTACCTTTGGTGAGGATTCCCAGACCGTTATCGACCGTTATGACAGAGGCGATTACAACTCCAGAAGCTACTATGAGAAGGATTCTGAGTTAAAGAAGGCCGTTGACTTTATTGTAAGTGACACTGTAAAGTCTGTAGGATGCAGTGAGAACTTAGAGCGTCTGTACAATGAGTTGTTAAACAAAGACTGGTTCATGACATTCCCGGATTTCGAGGAATACATTGCAACCAGAGAGAAAGCTTATGCAGCTTATACCGATCGCAAGGCATGGGCAAAGAAAGCACTGATCAACATCAGCAAGGCAGGTTTCTTCTCCTCTGACAGAACGATTGAGCAGTACAACAAAGAAATCTGGAAATTATCATAAAAATATTTTAACTCCTCCTTTAGGGGCTGTAAAATAAGTCCCTAATATAAGAAACGCCAATTCCGGCAAATGTC
>NZ_QTYW01000017.1:0-74501 GCF_003462365.1 Roseburia sp. TF10-5
AATCCCGTTATGTAATAAGAAAATTTAAACTTCGAAGAACCGATTACAGCCTGCAAGGCACCGATCGGACACGCCCCGGATGCAGCCGGACAGGAATAGCAATTCAGTCCCGGCACACAGACCGTCTTTCCATCCCCTCTGTAAATCTCTCCTTTAAAAAAGTTCGGCAGATGGATATTGGTAAGAATCGTTGCCACGGCCTGAATCCATCCCCGAAAGTGCGCCAGAAACTGTGATATTTTATGTTTTTTCTTATCCAATTCCAACACACTCCAGACATAATTTGATTGCCTTTGAGAGTACCGTGGCTGCCTCCCCGCGCATCGCACCGTATCCGATCATCAGGATCGCTGCTGCCAGAAGCGTGATCTGCGCTGCTGCTCTGTTTATCTGTTTCATATCCTTTCCCTTCCTAAGTTTTAACATTTTGTCGTTGTTTACGATGATAATAGATTAGCAAAAGAATATGAACACCCTGTGTTTGAAAAAGAAAGATATCTTTAAGGTTTGCGTTCTAATTCTTAAGAAATTATTGAGAACTTCTCAAGCAGCCCCACCTTATTACAAAGCAGTTTTCGTATTTTCCATGATTAACGGGGTCAGACCCCAATGTGCTGTAATATTACTTGTCCCAAGTCCAACTCTACCGCACATATCACTGGCATCTTTATCTACTGCAAGATCTAATTTCTCCAATAATGCCATACGCCTTTTATCCAACATGGTCTCGCTTTTTATTTGACTCAACGGAAGATTTGTCGCTATGATCAAAGGTCGTCCCGAACGGATTCTGCGGTCTATGACACTGAAAATAATTCCTAATGCATATTCTGAATTTCGTTCCACTCCAAGATCATCAATAATCAAAAGCTGATAGGAAGCCAATGCATTGATATATTCCGTTTTATCTACCAGTGGAAATATATCGTCGATAATGGTATTAAAATTTGTCATCTTTCAATTGTTTCAATCGTTTATCTATATCATCTGCATATCCTATTTTCACATAATCCGAAAAAGAAGGATTTGTGAGAATGTATATTACGCCTTTTTTGTCATTCATATCCGCTTTCTCCATTTATAACTTAATTCTTTGTTTGCCTTTTCCCAAAAGTCATTTTACCTATTATATAGTCTGGAAATTAGCTCGTTTAATATTCAATCCTAAAATAATCCAAATACGCCTTATACTTATCTTGTGCTGTCAGACAGGTATCGGTCAGACAACCTTTTTCGTTGTCCCATTCCTTCAATCCACGATAATAGAACAGCTTCAAATTATCCTCAATAATGAACGGAACAATATTGTATTTCAGACACTCCTTAAACATAATCAATCTGCCCACGCGTCCATTACCATCCTGGAACGGATGAATTCGCTCAAACTTCACATGGAAGTCAAGAATATCCGCAAAGGCCTTTTCTTCTTTGGCGTTGTATTCCGTTAACAATGCCTTCATTTTATCGGCAACTTCTTCCGGAAGGGCGGTATCCATGCCGCCGACTTCATTCGGAAGTTTCTTATAATCGCCAACAGCAAACCAATCTTTTCTGGAATCACTGGTGCCATTCTTCAAAACCAAGTGAATTTCTTTGATGAACTTCTCCGTCAAAGTCGCTTTTGCATGATCAATAATCATGTCAATGCAACGGAAGTGATTTGCCGTTTCGATCACATCATCCACATTCAGTACTTCTTTTTCTACGCCAATAGTATTGGTTTCAAAGATATATCTGGTTTGATCGTGTGTCAAGCGGCTGCCTTCCATATGGTTAGAGTTATAGGTCAAGTCAATCTGTGTCTTATGATAAATCCCACCAGTATATTTACTGGTCTTCTGCTCTTTTAGAATATCTAGCAGCGTAATCGGTTCTTCTTTTTTCTTATTGGTGCGCTCCGGTTTCTCTGCGTTTTCTGGAATGTTCCATGTCTTACCAGTAAGAAACGCGCCGTTCACACGCCCCTTTGCACAGTAATTTCTAACACTGCGTTCTGACATATTCCATTTTTTTGCTATATCAGCAACTAAAAGGTATTTCATCTGCCATCCCCCATCCATTATAAATTAAATCCAAAACATACTAATCTACTGACTAGTATATCACACTATCGGCAAAAACACTATCGTTTTTTACCTATTTATCACACTTTTTAGCCGATATAACAACTGTTTCCTAGTCGAATAGCTTTATTAAAACGGATGCTATAAATAGCTAATATTCTTTCAAATGATGAGTTTATACCTTATATCGTCTAATAAGTTTTACTTTCATTTTCGCACATGATCATGAGGCTTTTTTCGTTCTAATTGTGCGATTATACGTAAAAAGATGACTGTTCTTAATCAAAATAAAAATGGCGAAGTGCTTATCGTAACACTCCGCCAAAAGTCCCACCAGGTTGCGCATGAAAAATCAGAGGCATTCCGTAATTACTTTTACAGTTTCTACCATATACCCCTGATGTCTAAATTCTTTCCTTAATCCATATCCGATTTCCACTACGCCATCTTTTCCAAGACCCTTGAAGCAGAAATCGCCGACAATCGTTCCCGGAACATTTTTTAATTCCATGTTCCAGACTGCATACCATATTCTGTTGTCAGGTTCCATAAGGCACCCTCCAACATTTCGGTATACGCCTGCTTCATTTCTGCGTCCGCTTCCTTTTCAATCAGACAGCTCATCTCATCGTTACTAATTGGATATAAATAAAGCCTTTCCGTTTCCATTCTCATATTAGTTCACCTTATACACTGTCTTGTTCTTTTACTCATTGTCATTCGCCCCTCTAAATCATCCAATAGAAAGTCCTAATTCGTATGCTCTATCCAGTCCATCCGTATTTTTTACATCACCAATATCCTTTGCTCCCTGCACAAGTACCATCCCTGCATCTTCAAGATGAAAGAAACTCAGTACAAGCTTGTATTGCAATTTTATGGAATCAAACAGTTCCGGCAGCGTAGCTGCTCCAACTAATATAAGTGCCAGTTTTTTAATCGGAAATTCATTTCGCATACTTCTGCCATCATCGGCTGCAATCACAGCCTTCATAAACATGTTCTGTCCAATCAGCTGTCCATCTAATGTCATGACAAAATCCAATTCTGGAACAAATGCCGGATCGTTGCGAAGCTGATGGAGTACATAATGCTCCAGACAGCCTGGGCGATACACATTCCAGAAACTCTACCTTACCAAATTTTCTACCTCATGGTATTCATTTTCTCTTTCCAATCGAATGATAATATTTTCCTTCATTTTCCTTTTCTCCATTTCTTTATATAATGTTACTAATACTTTTTTCAAACTGCTCTTTTATTCTTTTTTTATCCTTTGCTCCATCATACAGACTATAGTAGAAAAACATGATGGAATAAAACATGGTTGCTTTTTTATCTGCCTCCACAACACCAATGCTCTCGAACATATCTTTCACGTATTCTGCCGGACCGGACACAAGATACTGCTGATACAATGCCTGCATCTCCTCATTCCGAAACTGCTCTAACGTAAGCATCTTTCGAAATGACGATGCAAAATCATTTTCTGTCCAATACGAAAACATAGATTTACTGTATTCCATGAAATTGTCCGCAGAAATCTCTTCATACTGTTCAGGTTCATTTTCCTTTTTATCAGCAGGCATATCATGTGATTCTGCCTGTTCGCCATCCCCCTGCTCCATCCTTTTTACAATATGTTCAAAAATATCTCTCTTACTCTCATAATACCTATACAATGCACCTTTTGTCATGCCAAGCTCACCCGCAATCTGACTGACAGAAACTGCTTCATATCCATCTCTCGCAAATAAATGTAATGCAACAATCAATATATCTTCCTTTGTAGTTTTTGACATACACAAACCTCCTGTTCCATAAAATAAACGACCGTTTACATTTTAATTATAGTAAACGATCGTTTATTTGTAAAGTCAGACATTCCTCTCTACTGCTCTTGTAAAGCTGGCTGCATACGCCTTTGTAGCGTAATAGGTCGTCATAAATGGTCCTGCCGGAAGCATTCCTGCTGAGCTTGCCACATTTAGTCTGAATTTTTTCCCTCTTGCTGTGTACTCTTCCTTTTCACCCGGCATGGTGACAAATTTGGCAAGCACATTGTGTACCAGTGAGTCCTGCTTCACATGTATAGGGGCCGCTGTGTTTACCAGATCTCCAAAATTTTTGATATACAGCTGCCGCTGTCTCATACGCATCTCCGTCTGCTTCCAGTTCAGCCGTACCTGCGACCTGCTCCATCGACCATTCCAGTCCATCCGGGTATTCAGATGCCATCAATGACAATCCACCGCCGATCACAACTGCTGCGAGCGCCAACACGACCAATATCTTTTTAAATGACAGCTTTCCGGCCTCTGCCTGTGTCACATCACTTCCATATAATAATTCCGGTCTCGCCTCATAGATAAATACGAGCACTGCCGCCGGGCAAGCATACATCGTACCTGCCACAGCCGGAGTGACCAGCGCATCTGCCATGTGCATAAAATCCCCCCCTGAGACTTCGTTTTTTCTGTACCTACTTTACCATAGAACTGAAAAAACCACAAGCCCCAGGGGGGATTGTCAGCCAGACACCGGCATCCCATTACTGTTTAATCGTGCCTCATTCCAGTAACGTATTTCCAACAACTGTTACTTCTTCTCATTTACGGTTACGGTCATTCTTATGACCTTTGACTGACCGTTTTGCAGTCTGACAACCGCCTTGACGACTGTCTTTCCGGGCTTCAGCCCCGTGATCCTGCCATTTGAGCTAACGCGCGCCACATCCGGATTGAGAACCGAAAAAGTCACTTTATCAACATTGTCCCAGTTTACCCCTTTCTTAAACCAAAAGTACGTCCCCTGCTTCTCGCGGATGCTGGCTGATTGTTTCGTGGCTTTGATCGACCGCAGTATTTGTTTCGTGAGTGCTTCTTCCTCATCGGCTGTCACTAACTCATAGGTTCCGTGACCCAGCTCATTATGATCCAGTTCAACGCTTCCATCTGCCGCTACCCTGAATGGCATTTTACTGACTACAAGCTTCTCACCCGTTTCTGGATCTATCTCAATGATCTTCATTTTTTTAGGTCTCACGGTTCTTTTCAGAAGCGCATTTACATTGACCGTCACTTCCCGGATGACCCAGTCGTTTTTCGTGAGCATCTTGATCGTGGTCTTTACCTTCTTCGTGCCTGCTGCCTTTACGATCTCTGAAAGTGCTTCCCCGGAGATCTTCACATTGCCAAAACCTCTATCAAGAATTTCTGCGGTAGCTGAAGTGATCTTCCCTTTGGCATTCTTCGATACATTGACCACGATATTCATTCCTGTCTTTTCATTTCTGATCTCGGTCCTGATCTGTATGGAACCGTCCTCTGCCCGGATTTCAGTCGTGGTCACAACTGTACCATCTTCTCTGGTTTCGGTCTTAGTCTTAGTCGTAGTCTTGTCCTTGTTATCCTCCTGTGGCGGAGCAGTTTCAGATCCGCTGTCGGTGGAACTGCCTGATGAACTGCTGCCACTGCCCGAGCTACTGCCGGAACTGCTTCCACCGGAGCTGCTTCCACCGGAAGTGCCCCCATCCGAACTGCTGCCGCCGGATGATTCTTTCGCAAATACCCTTCCGACCACATCACTCATGATATGACCATCTTCTATCGCAATCGCCTTGATCGTAGTCGTCTCTGTCAGCGTAATCGGTGTTTTGTACTGCTGTGATCCCTTTGTTGGCACTGTATCATCTGTTGTGTAATAAACGATTGCACCGGGGGTCGTTGTGATCGTCACCTCCGTGCGGTCCGAAAACTTGTCAGTACCGGAGATCGTCGGAACGTCGCTGTCTCTCGGAGTTTCAATCTTACAATTGCCAGCTGACAAAATATTATTATCTGATCCAACCGCTTTGACGTGAAGATCAACCATCTGACGCGCACCAAACTTCTCTTTCGTCTGAAGCTCCTGCAATGGGTAATAATCTGTGCCATTGATACTATACTGATAGCTCATCGTATCAGTATTTACTAGATTTGTCACCTGCATAACATATACGGTAGCGCTATCGTTTGGTCCTATGACCACATCAAACGAAAGTGGTTTCTCCTGTGGCTCTGTGCCCTGATCTCCGGACTCTGCCGCCCCGGTGTTGTCGTCCGCGTATACCGTTTCCGGTGCGAGCAATCCACCAGGTACACTCATGGATGACACGACCGTAGCTGCGGCAATCCCCAAGGTCAGGATTTTTGCTAATGATTTGCTTTGTTTTGATTTCCGTTGTTTCATTTTTCGTTGTCTCATTCGTCGATTCCTCCTTTTACTGATGCTGTTATTAGGCGTTTGCGAAACTATTTTTATTATCTGGGCTACCTAGCTATGGGCGCAGTGGCATTCTGATCAAGCTGCTCTGGATTTTCTCTGTTAATCCGATCTACAATATAATTGATAGAATCTTTGATGTTAGCTGCATTGATAGGATTGTTCGTCTTAGAAGTAAATACCAGATCCTCAAATCCTTCTCTCGGAGAAAACCGAGTAGCAATGTCTTTATGGTATGTTCTCTGATATATAAGCACATCATGCACTTTCTTAATCATTGGAATCTTGCGAAATCCTGCATATTTATTTTACCCATATAATTTTCTCCAAAAAAATATGGAAAAGATTATATGTCTCTCTTCTCCATAAATGTATCATGTTTATCACTTAATGTCTACGGCTTTTAAGCTAGGGAAACGCATCCTAACTGCTCCTTGACTTTTTCGCCTTCTTTTTCTATAGTAAAGACAACAAGGGAAGCCGTAGACGGTTTGCCTATGAACAGTTACATAAATAACCGCATCTTTGGCGAGGGGCGGTTATTTTTTATGTCCAATCTGAATTACCAGACTGATGACAGCGACGAGCAATAAACAAAATTGAGACAATTCTGAATATGTAATCATGGCTAAAAACCCTCCTTCGTGAGGGCAAACCGCCTACCGTTTCTGATTCCCTATGTTGTGATGACAGTATAACAAATTTCGGCATGATGCGCAAGAACAAGTGTTCCTGCCAGATACCAAGATCCCGGTATGAAAGACACCCATTCGCCTGCACCGGCTTCCCCAAACGCATCTTGCAGATAAGTATATGGTATTCTCCTTTCATTTCAGGCTTATAAAGTGCTTCTCCATACATATAGTCTACCTGTTGTCCATACTGTTTACAACCATTCGCTATTGCATATGCTAATTTGCTCTCACAAAATACACTTCTTCCTAAAACAGATGGTGATAATTGTCTGTCCAGAATGAGCCTTAATCCTTCCTCCCTCGTCCCTTCAAATCCAGGGCAGAAAAAGTCTATCCCATCAGACATACTCTTTGCTATCTGATTGTAATCCTCTCCAAGCAGTTTTTCCGCAATATCATCTGTAAAAATGCGAATGCTGTTATTATTATAATGATAAGCCCTTGCAAAACAGCTTACCTTTGCTGTTATATTGTCCATTCCAATCCCCTCGTACTACCCAAATAGTATTTTTGCCACACCATTCTATTTCAGCGTATGAATATCCTCAACCTACGGAGAGTAGAGTTCGAATTTGCTCATTTATTTTTCCATCCCATCCAGAAGCTTTATAAATCTTTTATCATTCATCTGCTCATTCGTAAGATATTCTCCATTATAAAACAATGCATAGGTTGTAACCGGTGTCGAAGCATTCTGTGCTTCTTCTTTCGTTTCCAGTCTGTTTGCCTGAAACGGAACCGCTCTTTCCCTGGCAACTTCAAGAAGCACCGGAACATACTTTGCATTAAACGGACATTGATTGGTATAGTACAATACATAGCCTGTCTGCTCAATGTGTGGATGCTTCGCACACTCCTTAAATTCAGGCTTAGCCGCATCCAAAGAAAAAGGCAGATACCAGAGCTGAATACCATTATCTGCTTCATCACAGATGGTAAAGTCCTTATATTTCAGGAACTTCGGGTCTGCCAGAAAAGGCTTTTTCTTAGCGGCTGACAGGATACAGATTCCCTTTTTCCCCTTCGCTTTGCTGTCTTCTATACAGGCATTCAGTAAATCAGTCGAATAACCATTGCCCTTGAAAGAACCAGCCACCCACAGACAGTCAATATACATATAGCCATCTGCATTGATTGGATTCCATGCATTTTCTGCCGGAATATACTCGATAAAGCATTTTCCACGCTCTATACTCTTGAGAAATACCAATCCATCATCAAATCGCTCTTTCAGCCAGTTTTTCTTTGATATTACCTGTATATCCTTGTTGCTTGAAATCGCACAGCAGATATGCTCGTTTTCAATATTTTCTTTCGTCACTCTTATATATTCCATGGATTTTCTCCTACTTATATCTTCTGCACCTCATTCTCCAGCGTATAGTAGTGCATAATATACGGAAGCAACAACACCAGAAACAATAACGTCAACGCATACAACAACGGATTGCAGATCATAAGCGCCGCCACAATTGAAATCATTGTCAGAATCGCAAATGTAACTGTCACGATCAGATGTACCAGCCTCTCATGTTGGAAAAAAACAATCTGTGTCAGGTGTTCCTGCAGAATTGCGTTCCATTGTTCCGGAGAGATATTGTCCGCATTGGCTAAGAGTGAATCTATTTTCTGGCGGTAGGTTATTATTCTTTTCTTCATTTTTACATTCTCTTTCTTATAGTACCTTTATTATACCAATATACCTTTGGAATCACAACGACATATTTAACTGAAGGTAATTGTCCATCAAGATATCTTGTTACTGTAAGTTCCCCAGAATAAAAAAAGGGCAGTGTCTGAACAACATCGCCCTTTGTTTTTTATAATTATACTTCCGAAAGGAATCTGTCAACTGGTTTATGCAGCAGCGTCCACTTCGTCATCCATATATCCGTCATCGGCATTTTCCGAATCATCATCCGAATCATCATCCAAATCATCGTTCCAGTCATCCTCTGTGCTGTCTGTGATAACAACCTTGCATTTCCACACCATACCATGTACTTTTGCTTTGACTGTAACCGTACCGCTGCTATACGGTATCAGTATGCCATCCTCTACCTCGCATATATCGTCATCAGAAGATGTCCATTCCACGTCATGACTGCATCCCTTCAGATCCAGAGAAACCGTATCTTCCACGTCCATCTCCACTGCTGTCTTATTCAGTTCCGGCGTTTCTACTGTCACCTGACAGGATTTCTTCTGCGTTCCCTTCTTTACCGTAATGGTTGCCTTGCCTTTTCCTTTTGCAACCACTTTTCCGGCGGAGACACCAGCCACCGCTGTATTACTGCTGCCCCAGGAAACGATTCCTGCACCACCCTTTACCGTAAGTTTCCTGCTCTGTCCTTTTACAAGCACAATCTTTGTACTGCTGATCGACAGCGGACTTATCTTCGGTCTGGTGTTCTTTTTCTTCGTTGTCTTCTTCGTGGTTGTCGTGGAAGATTTCCGCGTCTGCGAATATCCGCCCGATGAGCCAAAACACTTCTTGCACGGTGTCAGACCGCGTGCCAATGCATTGGAAAGTGTCGTCTGATAAAAATTTCCCCGCCCGCATTTGTGGGTATGGTATTTACTGCCGGTTGGCGTCACATAGACCATTGTCTGTGCCTGTGCCGTTACCATGCCGGCACTGTCACCGACTGGCAAAATCATCATAAAAAATACAAGTGTAAAACTTAGAATTGTTTTTTTGATTGTTTTCATCAATTGCCTCCTTATCTTTTCCTCCGCTTTAAACATGTCTTATATTTTTATCATACGCCTTCTCATTTTCCGGCACAATACTATTTCATCAAATTGACAATTCGCATTTTGTCAAATAATCTATAGTGTTTTTCATTATAATGGCGCAGGTTCCAGGAAAACAAACCACCGTGCGGGATTTTGTCAGCTATTTGTCATGTCTTGATATTATTCACAGCGTTTGGCAAGGACACGGCACTCCTTGTCACAGAATGCAATTCCATACAGCCAGATGTTCTGGACTTTATAACGTTTCAATGGTGCTACATACTTTTTGTCAATAATCTGCTGCACAGCTTCCTCTGACTTTTCGTCCAGCTTTCTCTCATCTGCCGTGTGTTTTACCTCCACAATAAAGCCTGACTTTCGGTCTTTTCGCTCCACCAGAATATCGCTTCTCCCTTTTCCAGATTCTAGGTTTGAGGTAGCATACCATGTCTCACAGGAAGACAATAATGCCATTAAGAACCCGTGATAGAAGGATTCATGATCATCGTGATAACTTATCGCATCAAGCAGCTTCTGGTTTAAAATCTGCTCAATTTTCGCGGCATCTCCTGCTTCAAAAGCCGTATAAAGCTCAGTCAAAGCTGCATCCAATGAGAGGTTTTCATGAAACCATTTCATGACCTGCTGTATAAATATCTGACGCACTTCTTTATTGGGAATTGTCAATTCATAGCAATTTCCATTCGGAATACCTACCATTGTGAGATACCCCGTCATATAAAGCAGACTCCACAAATTTTGAATGTCCTGATCAATTTCTGCATGTGTGAGTTGATCGTTAATCTCCTTGTGAATCGTCTGACCGTCAATGAGGTTCTCAATTTCCATCTGCGCTGCCACAGTGTTCGATTTTTCAATCAGTCTGCGAATTTTGTCGTTGCCACTGGTATTAAGCCAATATGCTTTTGGCTGTGCTTTCGTAGAATTTATCAGGTCGTAAGCATAGTTGAGTACATCCCAAGGGCAGTATACATCCTGCTCACCAAAACGATATCCATCGTACCATTCTTTAAACTCTGCCTGATGTGATTCAATCCCATATTCTTTTAGAAGTGTCTCTACTTCTCCATGGGTAAATCCAAAGTATTCATCGAACTGTTCATCGGATATGGAATGCACCTTCAAATTGTTTAAGCCTGTGAAAATGCTCTCCTTTGACACACGAAGGCATCCGGTCATCACAGCGAAATAAAGACTGTCATTGGTTTTCAGTGCTGCATGAAACATTGAGCGAACCAAATCCAGCATCTCCCTGTAGTATCCATTCTGAAAGGCTTTGTCCAGTGGAACGTCATATTCATCGATTAAAAGGATGACCTTCCTTCCATAATAGCTGCATAGAAGATTGGTTAATGTAAGCAAAGCCTGTTGCAAACCATACTTTTCAAAGCTACCATTAATCAGGTCTTTGCAATCTTCCTTCTCGTCTTCCGATAAAATGGTACTATCCTTCAAAAAACGAAATCGCTTGGCTTCTTTAATAATAATATTAGCTAAACCGCGCTCTGCATCTTGATATGTCAGTCCCTCTACTCCCTTTAGGCTTATAAACAAAACTGGGAACTTCCCCATATACGCTTCACAAAGCTTCGTCTCTTTTGAAATGGCAAGTCCATCAAAAAGCTGCGGATTAGTTCCAATCTCAAAAAAGGACTTTAACATACTCATATTCAGGGTTTTTCCAAATCTGCGTGGACGTGTGAACAGATTGACTTTTCCCCATCCGTTAAGCAGATCTGCAATAAGCATGGATTTGTCAATGTAATAGAAATCTTCTGTCCTGATTTCTTCAAAATTTTCTATACCAAGAGGTAATTTTTTCATTGCCATCACTATCGCCTACTTTCCGAGGTAAACTTCCCCAATAATCTACAGTATTGTTGAGACTGCGAAAACCAACTAAAGGTTCACATTTGCTAATACACTCCCGAATGTCCATAATCAATGTATCAATTTCAGCCTTCTTTGTCAATTATATCAATTTGTCTACTATAGCATATAAAAGGCAAGATTACTTTTCCTCATTGTGTCGATAAAACAATCCTGTCCTCTTATTACACTCACAAACATAATCTGGAAATACCATCTTAAAAGGTTGATTGTTATAACGAAACACACAACAAATCCCTTCTGGTTTACTTTCGCCATATAATTTTTCCACTAAATCATTGGTGGTTTTATCCGAACAAAAATCAGAAGAAATCTCATTATGAATCACGATGTTTACCGAATACGCTTGCTGAATTTTTTCAACACAATCCTTAAATCCAAACATAACATGAACTTCTATCTCTAAATCCGGAAATTCCTGCAACATTTGACTCACAGGAATTTCAAGATTCAAATAGTCTCTTCGATCATTATTCATTCCCCTGATATGGTACTTTAACAAACTTTCCAAGCTAGAACCATGCATCACATTATCGACCATGAAAACAATTTTTTTTAATGGACTGCCTCGCCACAAAATTTGATTTCCGGCTTTTTTCAGTTCCTTATTCACTTTACCTGAATCAAAAGCCAGGCTTAGAACACATCGACCACTATTCTCATTATGTTTATATTCCTCAAACAAATATTGCAATGTAGAATCATTACCACTACTTTCTTTTGCAATCACAAGAGTTCCCGCCTCTACTGCAAGCTGCTGCATTTTTTCAAAATATGTATTAATTGCATCTGTATCTTCTACCATTCCTAAATAATGTTCCTCTAACATTAGTTTCCAGAAAGAATCTATTACCTCTTCCGTAATTCCAAAAACCTGAAAATGCCAACAAAGTTTGTATAAGCAAACCATTTCCTTTGTTTCATCTCTACATTGAAAGCAATCAAATACTTCCTTTTTAAGCCTATTAGCCACCAAAATCCGAAGCATTCTCTTCATATTTTTCCCAAAATATCGTTGACGCTCATCATATCGCATAACCTGCTCATCGACTAGCTCCTCTAAGAATCTAACCTTGCCTTTGCTTTTCCGTAAATCTTCATAATAAACAATTGATTGATCTTCTGAATTTACAAAAACATCAATATCTCTCTGTGGAACGTTTCCTCCGTGCTCGGTTATCTTCTGTAAATCCAGATCCAGGAAATCTGACTTGCGAACCTGACGTCCATCGACTTCCCACTTTTTAGATTTCGATTGAAAGATTGCTTTTGTATATTTCCACTGAGTTGCACTTTCTCCCCAAAGCTGCAATCTTATATGTTTCTCAGAATAAAACTTTCCTATCTGTTCTGCCACTGTACCAATCCACGGAAAAGCCAATAAATCCCCGTTCATTAGCGTATGCTCATCAACCTGCTCAAAATTGAAATACTGATTTATAAAAGCATATAACTTCTCCACAACCATTCCTGCGTCTTCCATAGAAGCCTCCTGAAGGGTCTCTGTCAAATAGCGGTCCATCAGGCATTCCTGATAAAATTGATTTTTATGGTTGTCCAAATCCACGCAAAACTTCCATTGATTCTTTACTACTTCTAAATAAAAAGCTGCATAGAAATCAACTGTCAATACATCGCAGTCATCTTTAAACAGCCAACAGCCTCTAAGGTTTTGTATTCCCATACGTAACATTTTAAGGAAACCATCCTTTTCATTTTCTTCCTTTGTGTTATTACATACGATTGCCTTATCATGCGAAGCTGCCGGATTAAGTAATCTAAGCACTCTATGATCCTTACTGTTTCTGACAATATAAGGAGCAGAAAATAAATTATAGGAAGCCTCTTCTTCCATTAATTTGAGTAATGTGAGCTTTTCATTTTGTGTTCCCTTCAAAAACACTTCTTCCAACGTTATTGTTTCTTCATCAGGTGCAAGCTTTACAACGATATACCAAGCTAATCGCTCCTCAGATAAAATATCTTCCTCCGCAACCAGACCTTCAAAATACTCTCTATGAATATTTCTGATAATAATATCCCGCTCACACTGCACTACCAGTGTCCCATTATATCGATAATCTTGCGGACAAGAGATAATTTCTCCATTATTAACAAGTTTTTCCAGAAATGCAATTCCATTTTCTTGCGCAATTTCTAAAATTGCCTTACGCACTGCCTTTTGTTCATTAATCTCTACATAGCTGCTTATTTTTTCAAAAAGCTGTAATGCAATCGCCAATTCCACAAGATGTTCATTGTCCTTTTTAAAATCCTGTGCCAATCCAATTACCAATTCATAAACCGGGTACACTTTAGTTCCATCTGTATTTTCCAACAAAAATATACCTTTTATCGTTGGCAATATATCCTGAAATTTCCAATAACTTTGAACAATATCAGATGTCTTTTCCGCGCCGCCTTTTTCCCTCAATCCACGAAGGAAATATAAACACTCTTTGTACGCATTTTTAGCAGAATATTCTGTTACCGCCATCATCTCAATACATTCTGAAATTTTTTTGCTAAAATCTGTATCCCTTTTTACTTTTTCCCAATCATGAAACCACTGTAATTCCATAATAAGTATTTCAGATAACTTTTCGATTTCACTTTGTCGCAAAGACGCTTCTATTTGATTAATTTCATCGATTAAAGAAAGAACCTCTTGCTGACTAACCCGATGAAAAGCCAATCCTCTCATTTCCTTGTAACGTTTATCAATTCCAATGCTTGAGTTCATACTTGCCTCCCATCAGTCCAATAATTGCACCTACGGTTCCTTTCTCCTCCATACACCCTTCCGAGATAATATTTAGCCATTCTACAAAGTTATCTTTTATATGAGCATTCAATATTTTAATTCTAGACACACTAAAATAACACACACTCATAAAATTCTTAAAATTAACCGTATTCTGTGGAATCTGACGATATAGTTCCATAGCAAAAAATTTTTCAAGCCACTCGTCTCTTTTAAACAATTCTTCGTATAACCGCTTGTAAATACTTCCTCTTCCAACCTTCTGCTTTACAAGCGTTATCGCATACTTGTTTAAATATTCATCCACAAATATCGGATCCAGATATCTGTTCAAAATAAAATTTGCATCTTTAATACTCCAGCTTCCTTTTCGATGAAGATACTTCTCAAACAGACGTATATTTTCTTGTTGTAATTCCTCATCCTCCAATTCCATTCCCTGAATACTTTTCATCTCATAATTTGCAGCACCATTCTCAAAAAGGCTTTCTTTTTCCCTCTCCGACATATCACCAATGCATTCATAGATTAAGGTCTTACTCCTATTTATTTCCAATCCTCTGGCAAAAATATATTCTGAAAATCGATTTAATAATTGATTTCCGTCTATCCCACGATAAACAATGAACATATCATCCACATATCGCATGATTCTACACGTTTCCGTAGTATAATGATATTTTCTGCAAAACGAATCCAACACCGCCGTCAAAAAAAGTTCTGCAAACACTCTGGCATATGCCGGTCCCTGTGGCACACCTCGAATATTTCCTTTCATCTGTAACATTAACTTTTCTGTGTAATTCCCAAGATAACGTAATATTGCATCTATTCGTTTTTTCTTTTCTTCATTTTCTGTTTGATTTCCCTGTTCCTGTATCTGCCGAAACAACGCATGAATATAAATTGAGTCGTAAAACTTTGTCAGATCCAGCTTAATAATTCCATTTTCACTAAAAAAATCTAAGAACAAATAATTTTCAACGTCTTGTTGGAACCTTTTCCAGGAGTCGTACCAAGGCATAAAAACAGAACCTGCATCATAAAAATAATTCAGGTTATAGCTATACGAATGAAATCTCTGTCCCATGTTTTCAATAAGTTCATAGATTAATGCTGTCGTAAGTACTCGATCATACGGACATAAAGATACCAGTATTCGCGGTTCATTCTTCCCTTCCTCCATTCTCTCATACATAGTATATTTGACAGGTAAATCGTGCTCCGTAATATTCCCTTCTATAACCGCTTCAAATTGTCTTTTAATACTCAACAAATCAAATTGACACAATCCAGATAATTCCAGATAATCATCTACCGATAAAACCTCATCATCATATTTCATATATTGAAGTTCTTTTTTTTGTATCATTTGAAAATATTTTATATCCTTCTCTACCTTTTTCTGAGACAAAACCTCTTTCTGCTGGATTTTTTCAATCGAAATATCTAATCTATCCGCAATGTATTCTGCCAAAGTAATCTGCGGATCAATATTTTCTTCCAGTTTTTGTCCATACAGATCATACAAATATCTCATTGTAATCGGATAATACCGGTTCTTTAATTTATCTAAATATTGTCGTGTAATATCTTCTTTAAAATTATGCTGTTGTTTCAAAATATCCCACAATAATGCACCATTAGAAAAATTGCGAAAGCATCCAACTAATACGAGGCGATCCAAATATTTCAAATTACCTTCTTCTGCACGTTTCATAATAACATATAAAACAGAACTTTCTTTACAACAACTTCGGATCTCTTCTAAAGAAAACATCCTGTTTGCAACCAAATACTCTTTCTTGTATAAAAGCCCCTTGTCTGATTCTTCTTTCTCTGGCGATATATTCAGGCATTTCCAAAGATATTCCAAATCATTTGGTATATAGGTTTCCAAAATATCATCCTGTATTTTCCAAAAATCCAACTGTTCAGGCAAATGTATCCAATCATCTACTTTCACATTAATAACATCTGGAATAAAAAAAGAGCGTCCACCTTTACGATGCACTGACAAAGGAAGTTTTACCTGTTTCCCTAATTTCATTCCCCCTCCAGCAACTGCCGGGAAAATATCCAAACCATACTTTGTATCTGCAGATAATTTCAGTCGATATGCCCCTGTCAATTCTTCGATCATGCTATACCCTTGGGATTTTGTAATCATTCCCTTGGTGTGAATCCAAAGATGCACACCTCTTCGTCCTGAAAACTCTGCCAAATAATGGATTCCAAGCTGTTCCAATCGTTTCGCAGCTGGAATAACATACTTTTCTACTAACCCTTCCAGCTGACCACCCTCTTTGCAATCAAAATCCAGGCATATCCACTTGATCCATGATCTTCTATACTGTTGCTGATACATGCCAAAAGAAGCCCCTTTATTCAGCATGTCATAAATGAGTAATGGTGTACACGTAATTCTTTTTGGAATATAACGTCCATCCGGCATCTGAACAGCTAGATACTTGTCATTCATCACATAAAATTCGTATAGTTTTTGCGCGATTGTATACTTTTCATTATCCATAATATCATCCAACAAAATGACCAGACCTCCATTACATGAGCAATAAAAAAATGTGCAATCTCCTCTTTTATAAAGGGAATTGATTTCTCCCTAATAAAACTAAGAAAGCACATTTTTATTATAAACTATTATCCATCGAATGTAAAAGAAAAATTGAATTCTATCATCTTATCCATGGCTGAACATCACTGGCTCTTTTCCAAAAATCCTGGCCACGATTTTACACGCCAGCATCTTGGGAAACTATCTTTTTATGATACCATGCGTCTGATCATAAGCATGGGGAAAGGCAGCACGAATGATGAGATCATGGATTACTTTGACCTGGACCCTGACCTTATCCCTTCACAGTCTGCTTTCTGCCAGCGCCGCAGACAGATTTCCCTCTCTGCTTTTGAATACCTTTTTTCGAAATTCTCATCTTCTTTTCCATCCACTACGGACAAATTCAAAGACCATTGTATTCTCGCCTGCGATGGGTGCCACATTGTCTATGCTACCAATTCTGATATTATCGAGGACTATAATAAGCCCCGGCTTATCGACTATAAAGGTTACAACCACATGCACTTAAATGGTTTTGTTGATGTTATCAGCAAAGCCTTCCTTGATGTCGTCATACAGCCCGGACAGCAGCCGGATGAGCGTGAAGCGCTCCACTCCATGCTGGATCATTTCACACCCGATGATCCGCAAAAATATATTATAACTGCAGACCGCGGTTACGAATCCTATGATCTCCTGTTCCACTGTGAGCTCAAAAACCTGGGTTACGTTTTCCGTGTAAAATCACCATCTTCCCCAAAAAGCATTCTTTCTTATTATGCATCTGAGCTTCCGGATGATCTTGAAGAATTTGATGTTACGATAAAGCGCTTTTTTACGGATAAAGCCACAAATATTATGAAAAGCCAGTCAGATGTTTACCGCTACATCAATCCCAGTAAAAATACCCCTCATTTTTATGAGCTTCTCAGGAAAAACCACAGTCATCTTTATTTCCTGCAGTTTCGCGTTGTTAAGATCAAAACAGCCGGAATTTCTAAAACAGGAAATCTATTCCCGCCTGATTCTGTACAATTTCGGCATTTTTATCGCAAACGAAGCGGCAGAAGAAAACCGGAAAAAGAAACGGGATGGCAGCAACAAGTATCTCTATGAACTTGACTTTTCTTCAGCATTAAAAACAGCCAGAAAGTTCTTCATGCGCAGGGATTCCGGCAGGCACATCGATATTATCCGGCTGATGATGAAATATGTCCACGCAGTGAAAGACAGATTCCGGCAGTTTCAACGGCCTCTCCGTGGAATCAGCGCAATTCATTTTGGATATCGGTAAGTTCTGCAACTGAATATCCTTCTTTTGGGCAGATGGACGGCATCTGTCTTTTTGGCATACCTGTTTTTGGCTTTTCGAGTTTAAAATATCGGATATTTGACAACAACTGAGCTATCGAACAAAACTTCGAACAACTGGCTTAATGGCATTGCCCCTTGTTTCATAGTACCAAAGACATCTTCATTAAGTAATGTCATGACATTTGTTATTATTGTTTTAACTTCATCTTCTGTAAATCTACTCATATTTTTTTCCCATCCCTTTATATTAACCATTAATCTTGTTATCAACAAATATCATACCAATAAAAATCTGTATCTTCATTACAAATCTTCTTCACAAATAATTTCAAATAACAATTAATCATAAAAAGAAATGTCTCACAGAAAACAACAAATATAATTGTATGTAAGATTCCATCCCACTTACACCAAAACATAATCAATGATGCAATTATTGACTCTACAGAAATAATAACTATTTCAATAAAATCACTTAAAAGTTCAAACGAAAACCAGCACTTATATGCAATCCAAGCTACTAATATTGTTAATAACGCAAATCCAATATTATAAGGGAAAGGTTGAAAAGATAATGTAGTAATCATTGTTCCATTTACAATTAATAATAGACTTTCTGTTGTTCCATCATCACATTTTTCTGCAACAACCACAAATAAATAAACTAAAGTTAATATTAATGTAGAAATACCAATGTTGCTATCTTGTTGATTCGAATATAATAAACTCCACATTATAGTTAACCCCATTACATAAACAATAGTTGTCAGCACTTTTCTTCTTCGTAATTCCGGAATTACTATTTTAGTCTTATATAAATCACATCTAAAAAAGAACCCAAGAATAATACCTCCACCTAACAACCAATACTTCGAAAGAAAATCTATAAACAAATTAACAATTTCTGCAATCATTTGATCTATAATCTGCATAATGTCACCTCTATAGATATTATAAACCATCTTATCTATTTTAACTATATTAATTCTGATATTCATATGCATTCATATGCATCCTCAAACCTTACAGCACCATTAATTCTTTTCACTTCATCCATACACTTTACCTGTAGCTTCTTTAGTTCCTCTTCATTCACTCCATGACTATATGCAATCACATGAGACAATTTGGATATTTCCACAGCCAGCCTATACATCGCACGAGCCATTCGGTTCTCGCTGTCTTTCACTGTGAAATGCATCACTGAGGAAATAGTGGAAAGCATATAGTTTTCGATTTTCTCTGATGTCAGATAACCGATATAAAACTTCAATGCATGATTCATAAATTCATTTCTTGATTTCACATCTGCCTGCTCTAACAAGCCATCCATCTGTTCCAGTAAGTCTTCCTCAATATAAAATCCCTTCCTTACTTTTCCCTTGTCCTCCATCATTGCTACCTCCCACAAAAATAAAAGCAGCAAATCTTTTCGGATTTACATAATACTCTCGCTCATATTCTTTATCAAGTGGTTTTCACGCAAATGACAATTCGCGTTTTAATTTCTCAAAAGCATAACATGGCAAAAAATATATAACAAACAAGCCGGCACACCAGTGCTGGCTCCCCTTACCATCTCACTATTCTACTCCACCGCAAGCCCTTCCTCCCGGATCACCTGCACCATCTCATCCACATACTTTGCGCACAACTCATCACTCTGTGCCTCAACCATCACACGGATCACCGGCTCCGTACCGCTCTCACGCAGAAGGATTCTTCCATCCTCACCCAAAGCGGTGCTGATCCGATCCTTCTCCGCCTGCACACGCGCATTGCCGGTAACCGCAGCCTTGTCCTCAACCTTCACATTCTTCAAAAGCTGTGGGTACATCTGCATCCCCTTACACAGTGTGCCGAGGCTCTGCTTCTTCTCCAGGATCACCTCCATCAGCATCAATGCCGTAAGGATTCCATCTCCGGTCGTCGCATGCTTACTGAAAATGATATGTCCGGACTGCTCTCCGCCGAGCACATATCCGTTGGCAACCATCGCCTCATTGACATACTTATCGCCAACCGTGGTCACACATACCTCGATGCCCTCCCGCTTCATCGCTTTGAACAATCCCATGTTGGACATGATCGTGGCAACCACCGTATTATTCTGCAGGCGGCCACATTCCTTCAGATACTTTCCACAGACATACAGGATATAATCCCCGTGTACTTCCATGCCGTTCTCATCCACGGCAATACACCGGTCAGCATCTCCATCAAACGCAAATCCGCAATCCAGATTCTTCTCCCGGACAAGTCTCTGCAGATTCTCGATATGTGTTGATCCACATCCCATATTGATGTTGGTACCGTCCGGCTCATTGCCAACCACATATGTTTTGGCACCAAGCGCATCAAACACACTCTTTGCAATATTAAACGTACTTCCGTTGGAACAATCCAGTCCCACGCGCATCCCATCGTAAGATCTGGTAGCCAGAGAAATCAGATAGCCGATGTAACGGTTCCGTCCGATTGCATAATCCCGCGCCACACCAACCTTGTCACGCAATGCAAAAGGTAATTCTCCCATCTCACCATCTATGTATTTCTCCAGTGCAGCTTCCACCTCTGCCGAAATCTTGTGTCCGTTTCCATCCATGACCTTGATTCCATTGTCATAATACGGATTGTGACTGGCAGAAACCATAATGCCACAGTCGAAATTTTCTGTACGGACTACATATGCCACACTTGGCGTGGTGGTAACATGCAGCAAGAATGCATCTGCTCCGGATGCCGTAATACCGGCAACCAGCGCATACTCAAACATGTAGCTGCTGCGACGCGTGTCCTTTCCGATAATGATCCGTCCCCTGTGATTCTGGTTGTAATACCAGCCCAGATAACGTCCAATTTTATATGCATGATCCGCGGTTAATACTTTGTTGGCTTCACCGCGAAAGCCGTCTGTTCCGAAATATTTTCCCATTGTGATTCTCTTTTCTCGTATATTCTGTCATGTAAATAAAGGTATATATATCAACATCTGATAAACATTTTTATTGTAAATATTATGGAGAAAATTTATTGTTACTTTTTATTTTCCCTTAATTACGCCTGTAGCAATTGCAAGTCTCCATCCTGCAACTATAATCAATACACAAAGAATTATTGTTCCAAGTATTGATGACACCATAGTATTTTTTACGCAAATATCTACAAACCAGATATTAATTTCTTCCCGTTGCATAAAGTATAACCACAAACAAATTAAAAGTAATGACACCAAAAGTAAATCACTCCACCAGACAATTGGATATTTCTGAAATATAGTTGCATCAGGATCATCTGTAGATTTAAAATTTAAATGCGTCATTTTTCCAACACAAAATAGAAATACATAGATTAAATTAAAAATGCACAATCCCCAAATTAAACCAGAAGCAATAATTTTCAGCAATGGAATTCCAGATACAGAAAAAATATTATCCAATGAACTAATTCCACCAAAAATCAAAAAAGCTAATGCTGTAAATATGCTAACCATCGTTAAAAGCTGTGCATTCATTTCTTTTGTCATATTCTCTTTAAAGTCAGCAATATGAGATTGAAATTTTTCGTTATACTCATCATCTGTTTGTTTTAAAACTTTATACTGCTGATTTGCAAGATTCACATGATCCCATATTTTTATAATAGCTTTTTTTGTATCATCAATACTCTTCTTGCTTTGTCCAGACTTTAAAGCCGCTTTTTTAGCTGCAATCACATCTGAATCACTCGCATAGGAAAGTAATGCATCTAAATTAGATTGCAAAGTTCCTATTACATCCCCATCCTGCCCATTCTCGTATGAAGAATAAATATGATTGCTAATAGGGGAATATAAAATTCTATCATACTGCAATATATAATAATGCAATGCATCAAATGTTTGCTCTTTTTCAAACTGATTTTGTTTCACCATCATTTTTTGAAATACACTTTCTATGGCGATTTGCATCTTTTGTGTTTTCTCATCTTGATCTGAAATTTTTTCACTATCAGTTCCTTGGGTATGATCTATAACTATAACTGGCATATTACTCCTCCCCAAAATACCTTTTTATACTTTCAGGTGTAATCACGTTGTCCATATATGGTCGATACGCATTACGCCATGGATCTTGATTATGTGTAATTTCTACCAGACGTGAAGCAGAATATTGTGAACACTCATCTATAATACCATTCATCAGCTCTCTGTCTCTTGAAGAAATTCTTACCCCACACCCCATACGCACATATGGAATATTCGCACTTCCATATACTTTATACCTATGATACACTTCCGGAACAACAGGTCCAAAATCCCAAGCCTGAATATTTTCAGGGAAACATACTCTGCCCGTACATACCAAAAACTCCGCCTGAACAAAATATAAAATTTTCTGTAGCTTAAGATTGCTAATTGTATATCCTGTTTCATTGCATCGTTTAATAATATATTTTGAAACATCTAATGCACTATACATACATTTTCCCCCTTAAATTTTAATTCAAGTCCTTAAATATGTCGAACTTTTGTTCGATAAGAATATCACATAAAGTATTATTTTGCAACCATTTTATTCTCCTACCTATGTATTATTTATAGAATTCCCATTCACAGTCGGACATTTATGCAACAATTATCATGAATACAAATAAACCAAATAGTAAAATTAATGAATTTCTCAAGCACTCATAGGCTGTATAAATATAATTGCTTCTTACAACGTTAGACAGCCTATTTAGAATAATGTTTTTTCTATATTGTTGCCGTAACTTATCTTCCGTATCATCAATTTTATATATCATAATATCTGTCAAAAATACCTTTGCCGAAGCCAAACCTGCAATGACCATGTACCAAATAGCCACAATACTCATACACGCTATCAGTCCTCTTACAGGCATAAAATTAATTGTTGAAAATATCATTAACATCTTGTCTATCAATCCTAAAATTAATGTAACCGAAACTGTGATTGCCAATGTCATTGATTTAGCTTTATCCTCTAGTTTTCCTTTTGCGACAAAAACCTCTTCGTACATGACTTTAAGTTTCTTTATATCAGGCTGTTTTACAACATCTCTATACTCATTTTTTGTTTTTTCGTCAAAACCGTCTATATTTAACATACTCTTTTGACGTTCGCGTATTTTTGTCTCACATTTTATGTTACTTAAGTATGGACATATACTATCTAATCTCATTCTTTACTTTCTCCATCAAAAGAGAATCAACAATTGCCCTATTAATTTTTATACTTGCTGTAGTTTGAAGCCATCCCCATTCACCTGTAGGATTCACTTCTATAAAATACAATCTATTATCGCTTTCAATCAAATCAATTCCTCCAAATTCCAACTTCAATATGTTCATCAGCTGACAAAGCAATTGCTCCGTTTCCTTTGGAATTCGGCACGGAATATATTGCAAAGCTTCTTTATCCAATCGCCTCCAATCACCATCAATTCCTTTCTTATTACTCAAAATTTTAACCGGATAAATCTTTCCAGATATATATGTAACCCGTATATCGACTTTGTTTCCCAAATATTCCTGAATAAATACAGGAGCCAATGACAAATCACTCTCCATAATTTCTCTTCCCGTCAAAACCGTAGAATACATGAACATTTCTGTATCCTTTTCATTAAAAATGGCTGTGTCAATTGACTTTACAATATATTTTTTATTCTCTATTAATTTTGGGCATACATTACTAGCCACTGTTTTGGGAATACATAATCCAATCTCTGCCGCTTTAGCCAATTGATACATTTTATTTTCTGCCCTATAAGTGTAAACAGGATTATTAATCCAATTAACTTTATCAAAGATTATCAAATTCCGAATAAATGCATTCCATTGACTTTTATAAACCTGCTCGTCCAAAGAGCACTTTTTATTTAATGTTCTAAGAAAGACAGGCGCTCTAAAATATATCGCATTACAATATTTGTTTTTAAATGTATACACTTTGTTCCCAATTTCCATCTGCATAATAAGATTATCAATGTTTAATGATATATTAAACAACCGAAATTGATCACGATTCAATCTAAAATATGGAATCTTTCTATTTTCCAGTTCAATACATATCAAATCTGTAGAATAATCTATACTACTTGACACTATTAAAACTCGTATATTATTCACCCTTCTGATCTTCTCCTGTTTCTCTATCTTCTTTTTTTGTCATAGGACGTATCGCAGAATCGCTCAACATCATAGCTTTCTGTGATGAGCGCATTACCCAATATCCCTTATCCATTATATATTCACATGTATCTTCCAACGTTTTAAATTGCGGTTCTAAATATTTGTACGCTTTTTCAATTAAAATGTGTCTCTTTCCCATACTTTTCACACCTCCATAATGAATTATAGCATTTTTCTTAATACACTGTTCCAAAATAATTTCCCATTGTTATTCTCTTTTCTCGCGTATTCTATAGTGTAAAGCCAAATTCTGCAAACACTGTTCACACTTTGTCTGTTTTTTATTTACTATTTGTAAAGGGGGTCTGACCCCTTTTAGACTTTTACAGAATCACCTCCATCAGCATCAATGCCGTAAGGATTCCATCTCTGGTCGTCGCATGCTTACTAAAAATGATATGTCCGGACTGCTCTCCGCCGAGCACATATCCGTTGGCAACCATCGCCTCATTGACATACTTATCGCCGACCGTGGTCACACATACCTCAATGCCATCGCGCTTCATTGCTTTGAACAATCCCATGTTGGACATGATCGTGGCAAGCACCGTATTATTCTGCAGACGGCCGCATTCCTTCAGATACTTCCCACAGACATACAGGATATAATCCCCGTGCACTTCCATACCGTTCTCATCCACGGCAATACACCGATCCACATCCCATATTGATGTTGGTACCGTCCGGCTCATTGCCAACCACATATGTTTTGGTACCAAGCGCATCAAACACACTCTTTGCAATATTAAACGTACTTCCGTTGGAATAATCCATCCCACGCGCATCCCATCGTAAGATCGGTAGACAGGGAAATCACGGACTACATATGCCACACTTGACGTAGTGGTAATATGCAGCAAAAATGCATCTGCTCCGGATGCCGTAATATCGGCAAACAGTACCCCATTAAAAAAGTTTATATTTTTTTAATGGGGTCAGACCCCTCTTATTTTCTATCAATCATTCTCGTATTCTTCCATCAGAAGATTGTTAATAATCTTCAACGCCAGTCTAATGGTTCCGCTATTAATATTTTCACCTAAAGTTTTATACTCTTCCACATTGTTTTTTATTGTGGCATGACTGATTTCATTTCTCAGATACGTCAACCAATCCACAGTTTTCCTTCGATTGTCAACAACAAACGTCAAATCCTCCCCATAATCAGCCTGATGATTTTGAAGATACGTTGTTACCTTTTTTTGAGTCGATTCATTCTCCGAAGAATAATACAATCGCCATATTTTTTCCTTTATATAATCATACAAAGACAGGAATGTCACAATCTCGTTTTTATTTTGCAGCATGGCAAGCACAAGTTGCAATTCCACCTCAGCATTTTTAACGAAATTATCTCTAACAATACTCTCGTATACGGCATCTGCATGCAAGCTAATTCTCACATCAACTGGTGAATTTTTTATATATATCTTATTGTCCGCCAATTTATCATTTTCACCAATTATCTTCGTTCTAACGATCTCAGGGCATTCAATATGACCTTGGATCTCTAATAAAATATTGAAGAAGATCCCATATACCGCATTATCAATCTGCTCTTGATTATCAAAATACAATATATTCTCCTTCAAGACAACTTCTAATATTTTGAAATCGTCCTCCAATCGAATTTGCGATATATAGGGATTATCTATGTCTACATACCCTGCTTCACCATTTATAACTACTCCACTCAGCCCATTCAGTTTGTAACGCAATATTGTCATTTTTCTATCTCCATTTTCTTTGAGATTTAATCATTTTCCCCGCTACTTCTTATCCATCTTCCAGCTTCTTATACTTGAAACACCTCAACCCTATCCTCTTTTTCAGTATACCTCATTTTTCAGGAAGTTCACAATTAATTCTAGTCTTCAATTTTGTTAAAACTTGTTTTCTTTTATCATAGGGACACCGTTCTAATTCTTCAACTATTGTCCGAAGGCTCTCCCTCCACTCTTTTCGTTCCTGTGTAATATAATTTAATTTTGACGATTTCCGAAATGTAAAATATGAAACTATTATACCTATAAACGAAACAATTGCCGATAATTCCAAAATAATTTGAAGATCCATTTAATTTTATCTCCTTCCTCCACGTTTATCAATTTTGCAAAAACTACCTCTCACCACACAAAATCCGCAATCCCTTCACCTTCATCAACACATATCTAATCACCCAAAACGCTCCCACCAAGTCCAAAACCGTATTCCCAGCTACAATCACAACCGGACTTGTACAAGCCAGCAATTGCACCAGAACCATCCTCGAAGCCCCAAGAAAATAACCATCCAGCAGATATAACTGCAACGAATATTTCCCAACATCTGCCAAACACAATCCCAGTTTCGTATTGCAGATCTTTGCAGCAAACACCAGGCAGACAAAAATTCCAACAAAACTAATCAAAAACTCCGGGATAAAATTCCATCCATTCCGATACCATAGTACAAAAATTCCACCCCAGAAAATCGTCCCTGTCAAAAGCACCGCCATATTTTTTATCACTTTCTTCATGCAGGCCAAATAATCGAAATGAATTTGAATCAAAAAACCAGCATAAAAAAACACAAAAAACCTGCACAGGGAATCCACTTTGCAAACATCAAATGAAATCTGTAACACATTGAGAACAACAGCGGCAATTCCAACAATCACCTGCAGCCATACATGTTTCTTCACATATGGCAGAATTCCTCCCCACAAGATACACATGAGAAACAAAACATACAAAAACCAGTATTCCCCACCATAGAATAACATCTTGATCATACTTTCCCGGATTCCGCATGGTCGGTTCACGAATTTTGATAACACCAAGCGGCAGCACATATCAAATAAATTAAATATGACATAAGGCACTAACAATCTTTTTATTTTTTTCTGAAACATATCTACATATGTACTTTTCCGGTGAAAACAAAATCCCGCCACAATAAAGAAAAGTGGCATATGCACCGCACTGATAAATGCTACCAGTCCTCTGCACCATGCCACATTTTCTAAATTGATCGGATATACGATCACAGCATGTCCCAGAAAAACCATTATAATTGCAATGCCTCTTAGAATATCAATTTCTCTGTAATGCTTCATATCCTAAACTTTTACCCCAATTCTTTCTCACACAATCCCAGTGCCGATGCAATAACAGCATCCATATCATAATACTTGTACTCACCCAGACGTCCGCCAAAAATCACGTTCTTCTCGTCTTCTGCAAGTTTCTTATATTCCTGATACAGCTTGCCATTTTTCTCATCATTGACCGGATAATATGGCTCATCCCCTACTTTCCATTCGGAACTGTACTCCCGGCTGATGGCAGTCTTAGGAATGTCATTTCCTTCATCATCCTTACCAAACTCAAACCACTTGTGCTCAATAATTCTGGTCCACGGGGTTTCACGATCCGTATAGTTGACCGCAGCATTTCCCTGAAAATTCGGAGTATCCAGCACTTCGGTATCAAAACGTACTGAACGGTATTCCAGTGCACCAAGTTTATAATCAAAATATGCATCAATGGCACCTGTATATACCACTTTCTCTGCCAGTTTATCCAGCTCATCCTTATTTTCAAGATAATCTGTATTCAGGCGAACTTCAATCCCATCAAGCATATTTGCAACCATCTTTGTATATCCACCAACCGGAATTCCCTGATACAGTGCATTAAAATAATTGTTATCAAATGTCAGCCGAACCGGCAGCCGCTTGATAATAAAGGAAGGAAGATCTTTGCAATCACGTCCCCACTGTTTCTCGGTATATCCCTTGATCAGTTTTTCATAGATATCTTTGCCAACCAGAGAAATTGCCTGTTCCTCCAGATTCTTTGGCTCTGTGATACCGGCTTCTTTCCGCTGCTCCTCAATCTTTGCAGCTGCTTCCTGTGGCGTAATCACATTCCACATCTTGTTAAACGTATACATGTTAAATGGCAGAGAGTACAGTTCTCCCTTGTAATTTGCCACCGGTGAATTTGTAAAACGGTTGAACTCCGCAAACTTTGTCACATACTCCCATACTTCTTTGTTGTTTGTATGGAAAATATGTGCTCCATACTTATGTACATGAATTTTCTCTATGTCCTCCGTATACACATTTCCCGCAATATTCGGTCGCTTGTCAATGACAAGAACCTTCTTTCCTGCATCTGTTGCCTGTCTTGCAAAGACAGATCCAAATAAACCAGCTCCAACAATTAAATAGTCGTACATTTTCCTTAGTTCCTTTCCAAATATTTTTTATCGCTCTCCAATGCAATCCTTGTTCCACTCATTAATCCATCCCTTCTCCGCCTGCACACGCGCATTGCCGGTAACCGCAGCCTTGTCCTCAACCTTCACATTCTTCAAAAGCTGTGGGTACATCTGCATCCCCTTACACAGTGTGCCGAGGCTCTGCTTCTTCTCCAGGATCACCTCCATCAGCATCAATGCCGTAAGGATTCCATCTCCGGTCGTCGCATGCTTACTGAAAATGATATGTCCGGACTGCTCTCCGCCGAGCACATATCCGTTGGCAACCATCGCCTCATTGACATACTTATCGCCGACCGTGGTCACACATACCTCAATGCCATCGCGCTTCATTGCTTTGAACAATCCCATGTTAGACATGATCGTGGCAACCACCGTATTATTCTGCAGACGGCCACATTCCTTCAGATACTTCCCACAGACATACAGGATATAACCCCCGTGCACTTCCATACCGTTCTCATCCACGGCAATACACCGGTCCGCATCCCATATTGATATTGATGTTGATACCGTCCGGCTCATTGCCAACCACATATGTTTTGGCACTAAGCGCATCAAACACGTTCTTTGCAATATTAAACGTACTTCCGTTGGAACAATCCAGCCCCCACGCGCATCCCATCGTAAGATCTGGTAGCCAGATAAATCACGGACTACATATGCCACACTTGGCGTAGTGGTAACATGCAGCAAAAATGCATCTGCTCCGGATACCATAATATCGGCAAACAGTACCCCATTTAAAAAGTTTATATTTTTTTAATGGGGTCAGACCCCTTTTATTCATTCACATAACAATATTACAATTTTTCAGGAGCAATTTCAAAATAGCCAAATAACTTTCGAATTCCATTGGAAATTATCTTAGATAACTTTTGTGACATAAATTTCTTATACCCGATAGCACATGCAATTATTGTAATAAATAACAAGCTATTCACAATTTTCCAATCGCTCGTTATTCTTGAGAACCAATTAAATAAACAAATAATTATTGCCTGATGAAAAATAAAAAACTCAAATTGTATTTTACCAAATAGCTCAAATATTCTGGCTGAGAAAATCCTACTAAGAATTCCTCTATTAAATGCAAACACAAAAACCGTAATACAAAACAAGAAAACAAATGATGCCCTCAACCAGGTTGCATTTTTCATGATACATAAAGCAATCGTCAATATTGTAATTATTATTTCTACCAAAGAATTTATAAAGAAACTACTAGATTGTAATTTCTCTTTTGTATACATAAACAATGGAACCAACAACATTCCCATAAAAAACTCTAAGCACCTAATAAGTGGAGAAGTGTGAATCACAAAATTCCAAACCATTCCAGGACATTTTATATTTACATATTCAATCAAATATCTTATTGCAGCAATCATAACAAATAAAACAATTGATTGCTTAATTTTTTGACAAAATGTAAGCAATAGAGGGGTCATAAAATAGCAAAAAATTAATGCAGAAAGAAACCATGATGCTCCATTATATGAAAAATAGACATCTTGATTCAAACTCCACGCTTGTAATAGTAATGCATTATCTAAAGCAATCAAAATATTTGACAGCTGTATACATCCATTTATAATAATTGTTCTTAAAAACATAATCAACAATACACAAAAATGCAGCGGCCAAAAACGTATAATTTTCTTAATTGCATACATAAATGAAGCCTTCCATGTTTTTGGCATACCTTTATAAAAATAATTATACCCAACCAAAAAACCAGAAGTAACAAACAATAATTCACATGTTCTTGCTCCCAAATCAACATTAGGATTTGGGATTGAACTATGCCACCAAAAAAGTAATAGCATAGCAATTACCTTTATCCCCCCAAGACTGCTAAGATGCTGCTGTGCAAAATTTTTCGATTTCAATTATCTAATCTCCTACTATATTCCTTTATTATTTAATAATTTCAATTTTTTAATTGCCTTATTTTCTTTTAATGCTTTTTCTTTTCTATGAAGTAATTTTCTTATAGCTCCATCCCATCCCCAATATAATAAAATAAAAAGAAGAAGATCTTGTTTACTTCCAAGCTTATTTATAACATACATTCCCTCAATAAATCCAAAATCACCTTTAATGTCTCTTTTAGCTTTTCTACAGTACTCTTTGGAAAATTCTCTTTTTATTTTTTCCAGAGCATATCTATGTGTGTGTACTTTAACTAAATGTAAATAATCAAGTTGATTTCTATTGGATACATTTTTCATAAATTTATCAAGATATTCAAAAATCGGAAAATGAACATATAATCGCTCATCATCTGCCGAGACATCTTGTCCAGGACGAGACATCCTATAATAATACAAATATTCCGGCACTGCTATAACTGATCTTGCTTTTGATGTTACTTCAATCTTAAACGGAAGATCATCAAATCGTTTGAGTTCTGTATAAAAATGAATCTTATTACGTTGAATCAAATCTTTACTATATATTCCTCTCCAAATAGCAACCCTTTGATATCCTATCAATTCATCAATCTTTGCTGGATCGCTCGTTCCCTCATTATATGGATAACTCAATGCATCAGGTACTTCAGCACTCAATCCTGTATTTTCATAATACTCTCGATATCCACAATATGCTATTTCATAAGTTCCTTCTAATGCCTTTGCCAATAATTTACGATACATATCCGGCTGAATAAAATCATCTGGATCAACAAATCCAATATATCTACCCTTTGCTCTTTCTAATCCATACTGTCTTGCAGAAGCACAACCTCCATTTTTTTTAGACAACAACTTTATTCTAGAATCTCTTTGTGCATATTTTTTTACAATATCAGCACAATTATCAGGTGATCCATCATCCACAAACAAAAATTCCACAAAATCTGTTTGCCATGTCGTTACTGTCTCTATACACTGTGGTAAATATTTTGCTATATTATACATAGGGAAAATAATACTTAATTCTATTGGATTTTCCTCATTTTTTTCCCAATTCAATACATCTTTCTTCCCAGCACCAACATAAGATATTATGTATATTTTTTTTGTATTTTCTCGAAACTTTTCCCATATATCAAAAGTATTAATGTAATTTCTATCATGCATTCCAATTAAATACTTTGCACTTAACTTAGATAATTTTTCTACAAATTCTTGATTTTTTACACCTTCATATAAGATAGCCAAATCTTCTTGTCCAAATTTATGATCATCAAATTCATTTTTACGCAAAAGAATAAATTGTCTTGGAATATAATATTGTGAATCATTTTCAATATTTTCTTTTTCCTTTTCAACAGCTTTAAACAAATGATCCGAAAGAGATAAAACAGTTAATTTTTCCAAACATACACCTATTAAAATATCTTGCATAATTTTTATTCCATGTTTAGATCCAATTATTAACAAAACTTCTTTAGGCGACTTCTGCAATTCCAAATATAATACCATATCATCCATATTTTATTTTCTCCTAATATTTTTCCCTATTTTTACCACTGCTTTTGTAATAAATTCTTTTCTATGATAATTACATATAACTTTATATAACGAAGACCTAAGTAATCTTAACAATATAATTTCTTTCCTACAAAGTTCACGCTGCTTAATAAAAATATTTATATATCTCTTTGGAACTGCTTTTAAATATAGATGTATTTTTTTAACCAATTCCCCATAATTTTCTTTTTTTGTTACAGCCATCGACCAAGTTGCAAATGTAAAAAACATACGCAAAATATAACTAATTTCATTTTCATTCCATTCATTTTCTATCGCATAAACCAATGTTTTTGAAAAAACAGGTATAATATCTAAACGACCAGCATCTGATGATGAAGTAATTTGATTTCCAGAATTAATCCGATAACAAAATCCAACATTTTCTACCATAATGCAACGTCTTGCCCAATAAAAAATATAAAAATGTGGAGCAACATCTTCCCATTTAACTCCTGTCGGAAAAGAAAATTCATATTTCTTCAAGAATTCCATACTCCATATACACCTATTCACGCTTGCTTCAAGTCCAAACATTTTAGGTGATTGTTGCGGATTTGTAACCATCGTATATTCAAAAATTCCCCTTAATTCTTCATTATCAGCAAATTCTGTAAATTTACAATTTGACATATCATATACAACAGGTGTCATAAAAACTATTTCTGGTTTTTCAACTTCTCTTTCTAATCTATCTAACACTAACTCTACTGTTCTTGGCAGTAACCAATCATCACTATCCAAAAATTCTATATATTCCGTATCGCAGTACTCCATTCCAGTATTCCTTGCAGCTCCCAATCCAGCATTTTCCTTATATACATAAAAAAATCTTTCTGGAAATTTTTCAGCATATTTTTGAGCTATTTCTCCGCTCTTATCCTTAGATCCATCATCAACCATTATCACCTTAAAATCATGATTTGATTGATTCACCAAACTATCCAAACACTGTTCCAAATACTGTTCAACATTATATATTGGAACAACTATTGTAAGTTTTAAATCATTATTCATATCACTTTCTCCTCATTTTCATTCCTATTTGCTCAAATACTTCATCCATGCACTTTTTTTTGTATATAATCCTGTTTTATTCTGATAATTAAGAACTGCATTTTTTCTTTCTTTTATCAGTTTCAAGCATACTCTGCCACTTTTTTTCCAACATATCCAATTGCCATCTTCTTCCACATCTCTTATTTTAAGATGAAGTTTTTCTGGATCTTGTTTCCATAACCAATCCATCCCCTTCAAAAAATCTTCTGCGCCTCTAACTACAAGAGAGACTTCCTTCTTTCTATTAAGAATAAGTCGAATTAATAATCGTTTCCAGAAAAATCGCCATATGCATTTTTCTGCCATCTTTTGACTGTACTGTTGTGTAATTTCAATTAAATCATTTCGAATATCATAATATAAATTACTTCCCACTACCCTACTATCTGGGGTTCTATGCCATACACTAATTCCATTCAAAAAAACAATTCCATTCTTTTGATTTCGCAATCCAAATTCAATATCATCATGGTGCAAAAATAACGGAATTGGCAAATTGTCTTCCCGGACAACATTTAGCGAATAACAGCAACACCACCAGCCCGAATACAACGTTTTTTCCAATTTTGTTGTAATAAGATTTTCCCGTGTTGCATTCTCGTATTCGCGCACATCAAGATTTTTATTTGCATTCTTGATCAATCCCTCTCCCCAGGTTTCTCCAGAAGCAAATAACAGATACGGTTTATCCTCCCGAAGCATTGTTCCACCCAGAATAATATCTTTCCATTCCGGCTTAACAACACACAGAAAGCCATACATGCGTACAAACAAATCCGGCTCTAACACCGCATCGTCATCCATAAGCACTACATGTGTTAACTGTCTTTCTTCTTTATCTTCCAGAACTTCCAGCATACCTCTGGTAAATCCACCTGCTCCACCGGCATTTTTATTCGGTATAACAGAAATTCTCTCCTGCCACGCCTTTAAATACTGCTGCAATGGTTCATATGCGTCTAATGTTTTTCCATTATCAATGATGTATCCCCACAAGGCTTTCGAAACCTGCAGTTCTTCATTTTGCAATACACGCTCACAAAGTACCTTTAAATTGCGCAGGACATATTCTTCTCTGCGATATGTACAGATATCAATCCCGATTGCCACATGTGTAATCTTCTCACATACCCCCATATAATATCCTGATATCTGCTGCATCTTACACTTCTCATCCGACACAAGAGAAAACCAGAAAACACCATCTGTGTATTTCTCCCATGGAAATTCTATGGTATACACATGTTTTGATTCTTCCAGCTTGATTTCATCAACACATTCCCGATTATAATAGAGTCGAAGCATTTGATATCCCACAGTTTTGATAGACAACTGCAATTTTTCCAATCTTGTATATCGCTTCCATTTCTCGATATAAAAAAGATTGAAATATCCATCAAAACATATCTCTTCTCCCTTTCTATGAAAATACAGGGCTTCTTCAACACAAATTTCCGGATCAGGCTGTAGAATTGTTTGTAATTGAATTTCCATTTCTATAATTCCTTTCTCAGAAGTCTGCGTACCATACGTCTTCTCATAGTTCCTGCCGGTATCAGCTGATTGACCTTCCTCATATCCACCTTAATTCTCGGTCCTTTTTTGCCAAATTGAAATTCACGGACATTCTGGTGGAAAATCACATATGGAACCTCCGCACACTTTGCCGATCCCTGCTGTTTTAACCAAGTATAGTACACGCCAAACAATCGCTCCGCAATATACCCCGTCACACGCTTTTCTTTATCACTATATCCGGAAAAATCTGTCTGACTCTCAAACTTCTCCAAAACAGGAAACAGCCAGTTCATATATGCATAAAAGTATTCCCTTTTCATAATATACATATTGCAGAAATAAATATATTTCGATTGCATATATGCATCACATGCCGCCGCCTGTTCCGGATGTATTTCTTTTAATATTGCAATTGCACGGTCCAGATCTCTGATACGGTGAAACTGTCCAAACTGTTCATATGCCGTCACATCCATATGCTCACTCAGCACTGTGATCACATCATATTGTTCAATCACATGCCGCATGTGCATCTCATCTAAATCATAAGGAGATAGATCTTTCTCCAGAGAATCCGCTTCCAAATACGGTGTCCATCGCTTCAGTTGTATTTTGCCATTTGTCACGGGGAAATATTGTTTGAAACTCATATATCTGCGATAATGAAAAAAGCCATAATAGTCTGCCTGCAGATTTTTCCACGCCCAATACTGTGCCGTAAGTTCACAGTAGGATCTGTTTTTCTTTGAAATGTTCTCACCCTTATCATCATGAAGAATTCCTTCTATATGATGATCAGCCAATGCACTTCCTACCTGCACCTGAAAAATCAGTGGATTTTCCGGCCGGTAAAATTCTTTATGCGTTGCAACAAGGATTTTTATATCACTCATGCTTTGCCCCTTCATACATATTACATATCTCCTCAGTTTTTCCGATCGCCTGTATTTTCCCATGCTCCAGCCAGACAACCTTGTTGCACATTTCCCGGATTTGTTTTAAACTATGCGATACAAAAAATACCGTTGTTCCGCCTGTCATAAGATCCATCATTCTCGCACGACTCTTCTCCTGAAAATCAGCATCCCCGACCGACAGGATTTCATCAACAATCAAGATTTCCGGCTCCACAATACATGCAACGGAAAATGCCAGCCTTGCAAGCATTCCTGAGGAATACGTCCGGAGTGGTGCCTCTATAAAATTTCCAAGTTCGGAAAATGTAACGATTTCATCATATTTTTCATTCAGGAATTCTTCTGAATACCCGAGAATTGCACCATTCAGATATATATTTTCTCTGCCGGATAATTCCATATCAAATCCCGATCCCAGTTCCAGCATCGGCACAATGTTTCCATACGCTTCGATCGTTCCTTTTGTCGGTTTCATAATTCCGGAAATCACTTTTAATAATGTACTTTTTCCGGCTCCGTTATGTCCGATAATTCCAATGACATCACCCTTTTCGACATCAAAAGAAACATCTGTTAATGCCCAGAAATCCTCTGACTTCAAATCCCGTTTCAGCCAGCGTACACAAAATTCTTTTAATGAATTTGCACGGTTCTGTTCCATTTTAAATTTCAGTGATATATTTTTCACAGAAACGATCGGCATTTTCTGCAACTCCTCCTAAATATAAAAGATAAATTTATCCTGTGTTTTCTTAAAGATCAAGCTTCCGATTCCCAGCATAACGAGTGCGACCACCGTACACTGACAGAACACAACCGGTCGAGGTGTAATCCCTTCCAGAATGATGGTTCGAAAAGCATTGACAAAATAGTACATCGGATTATTGAGTACCAGTCCCTGTACCTGCTTCGGAACAATCGAAATCGGATAAAACAGTGGTGTCAGATACATCCAGAGCATGCTAAGCACTCCCCATAAGAATTGCATATCCCGGAAAAACGTCATGGCAGCTGCCAGAATCATACCGAATCCCATGGTAAAAATCATGACGCAAATCAAAATATATGGAAGCATTAAAAAAGCCCATGTGATCTTTTCACCTGTAATAAGCGCTGCAATGATCAGCGGAATCAATGACATCAGTAAGTTGATTCCCGAAGAAAAAACTCTTGTTACCGGATATATATATTTCGGCAAATATACCTTTGTGATCAACGGCGCATTCCCCACAATAGATGTCAAAGACTGTCCTACACCTTCATTAAAAAAGTTAAAAATAACCGTACCACTCAACAGATATACCGGATAATTTTCAATATCTGATTTAAACAGCTGTGAAAATACCACATACTGTACGATCATCATAAGAAGCGGATTCAGAAAGCTCCAAAACACGCCAAGTACCGAACGTTTATAACGTACTTTAAAATCTCTCTTCACAAGCTGCTTAATTAAGAATTTATATTTTTTGAGGACAAACAACAGGTTAAACAAAATTGTTGTCTTCCCCCTTTTGTCGCGGCTGCACTCAATTCCATACAAGACAGCCACTAATACAACTGCAAGTAATACCAGTTTCCAGTAATTTGGACCTGTCCAGACATAATTCCGCCCATTGACCGCAATACACATTGTTCCCGGAACAACATTTCCATTCACAGTAAACTGTGCATCTCTCGCAACATCCGGGTTTTCCAGTTTGTTTTCTACATTATATAATATGGTTGGAGCATCCCCTGCTTCCCCATCGGATGTACAGGAAATCTTAATCTGATCTCCACGATCAACTTTTACACCATCTGCAATGTTTAAATAAACATATTGATTTACTTCAAATTCATCCGCTGAGAATGTTTTTTTTGCAAGTATCTGTCCCTTAGACAAATTTTCACACTGAATCTCAACTCCGTGATTGATGCTTTTTCCATAATCTGAAACCATTACACCTATGGAATCCAGCAAATCCATTTGGGACGTATAAATCTGTTCTACCGTTGCTCCCTGTGTAAGTTCTCCTACATCATTTGTCGCATTGAATTCCGCAACATTGCCATCGGAATCTCTTTCATATAACGATCTTCCTGCCGAGAAATAAAAAATTCCCAAAAAAATCAATAATACACATTCTATAATCAGAAATATTTTTAAATAGTAAGATTTTTGTTTCATAATCAATTATTTTCCTATACCGATTTTATCTCAAATTCGCAAAATACCTCTACTATTCTACCATAATCCCCATAATTTGCAATATTTAGCGATATATATTCTCCATGATCTTGTCAATCTTCTGTAAACTATATTGTTTTATCCGTGCACGGTTATTTTTTCTCATCTGCCGGACTTCTTCCGTATTCTTCCATATCCGCAGGAGTTTTTCGATTGCCTGAATATATTCCTCCGGCTGATCTGCTCTTACCAGATAACCGTTCTCTCCATTTTTTACCAGATCTGTATTTCCCCGAATTCTGCTGCACACTACCGGAACCCCACAAGCCATCGCTTCCATCAGTGCTACCGGAAGTCCCTCCTGCTTGGACGGGAACACAAACACGTCTGCTGCCTGACAGAGTTCTGCCACGTCTGTCCGAAATCCCAGCAGCTTCACATGATCTTCCAAATGATATTTCCGGATCAACTGCTGCAGTTCCTGCTTTTTTTCTCCCTGTCCGCAAATAAAATATCTCAGCTGTGGATGTCTCTGGACCAGCTGTTTCATTGCCTCAATGACAACAACATGGTTTTTACGATCACTGAGTTCTCCCACAGATAATAAGAACACATCTTCCGGCTGCAACCCAAGTTCCTGCCGTTTCTGCTGGATTGTTTGTGCATCTCCCGCATGGAATCGCTCCAGATTGATTCCGATTCCTGGCAGATAATAGGTTTTTCCGGCATGAAATTTCTTTTTTGCTCTGGCATAGTCCTCATGATTGATCGTTATCAACACATCCGTCCATCGGCTCAGCATCTTCTCCACCGGATAGTACACCAGCCAGTTCATAACCGGTGCCCCCTGATAGAAATGAAACCCATGTGCCGTATAGATCACTTTTGTCCTGGTCCGGTGTCCGGCAATCCTTGCGACCACACCACCGATCGGGCTGTGACAGTGGCAAAATGCGTATCCATTTTGCTTCATCAAACCTTCTACCTGCCTCAGTGCCCTCATGTTCTGCCCCATGTGTTTGATATTCCGTGCGAAATCAATCTGGTAGCAGCACACACGCATATCCTGCAGTTTTTGTTTCAATTCTGCGACACGCTCATCCGAGCAGGTATTTCCCTCGATAAAATTGCAGGCAACATCTACCTGATAGCCCAGTTTCTGCAGTAACGCAATGTTTGGCATATTAAATTGGTCAATCATGGAGGCGACGGACGCCAGCATCAGGACTCGTTTCATGTTTTCCTCTTTCCAATCTGTTTTGATATCTTTATCCTTCAGCTTTAAAAAACATCAAATCATCACTGACATGTTATATGATTTAATGACAATAAATTAGCTGTTTCTGTACTCACTTCATAGGCTGTGTCACTTGCCTCAATTTCTATATCTCCGTAACATTTTAATACCGCGTTTAGAGGGATGCCTTCTCCTATTTCTACATTTTACCACTGTTATATGTTGTTATTCAACAATCCCATTTTCATCATTTTAGAAATATTTTAAAAACAACTATTTCCACACAGAATCTTTATCCTTCTACTTCAACAATATCATTTCCCTCAAATGAAAAATAGTCATCCTTCCATGTCACGTAACAGTTGTATACATCTCCTTGATACTTGATACCATCTATCCCCACTTTCTTGCAACATCCTGCCACAAAATTCGGAAGCAGATACTCCTTCACGATTTTTCCCGGTGTGTTATCAACTTTAAACCGCAGATGATCAATGAACCTGTTATTTTTTGAAACATTCTGAGACAGATCGATCAGCCGTGCTTCTTTACATTTTTTTAATTTTGCAATCTGTACACTCGGCTTTTTACTTCCGCAATGCTTGTACACTTCTGTGAGTGCACCTTCTTTCGTATCTGCAAAGTAATATTGCCATACTTGGAAATTGATTCTTCAGTTGATTAGCTGTCAAACCTACCCTTGTTATATCATTCATGTTATTGTTCATATCTATCTTTTTATTATTCTTTCAATCTCATTTTCTATCCATGATCACTCTGCTTATGATCTATCTCAAATCTCAGCACCCTGAATTTATCGCCTTTTCTATATCCATGTACACGTAAAAGCGAACTGGCACGAAATTTCATAATCTGCTTATCACGATACATAGAACCATTATACCAGTTATGCTTTGGTGAATCAGGTGTATACTTTTTATACTCTAAACCATCATCACGATCTATATTTTCCCACGTTTCGTGTTTTGCAAACTTGTCCATGGAGGAAATAATCTGTTGTAATTGATTTTCATTTAATATTTCCGTTCCATATTTCATCTCTATAGAGGAACAGTCAATTCTTGTCCCCTCGTACCTTATCTTTAGAATGTCATCTCCATGTATTCCTAATTGTTTTCCGACACACTCCATCAAAAATGCCGGGCTATAAATGGAAGAGACAAGTTCTTCCCTATCTGCCGCCTGTATATGTAAGGTACAATCCTTAAATTTCTCCATATCAAAAGAGAGCAGCAAATGATCCCTTTCGGTCGCCTCCGCAATACCTGTAGCAACCATATCCGATTCTTCCAGCAGATATGCCTTGCTTAAATCATGCATCGGATTTTTATCCCAATGAGGAAGATTGTAAATTTCCTGCTCCAGTTGATATTGAAACGCAACTAATTCATCCGAACACGGGCAGTTGTGTAAATCACGTATTCTTATATCACTTGTCACATAACAATCATAAAAGTTATCGATTTTGCTTATAGTGTTGCGCTCAGACTTTCGGATAATATGAAAACACCGTATATTACTTTTCAAGGATTCCAAAAAATCCTGCACCGTCGTAAACTGTCCCTTCAGGGATTCTTCATTCAGTATAAACTCCATCTACCACCCCAGAATAACATCCAAATCTTTCTTAATCTGATCAAACAGCCCCTCTTTTTGATTCAATACCTTTCCTTCATCATTTAGTTCGATAAGAACCGGTTCTGAGCATCCATTTTCTTTCTTTTGGAAAAAATAGATAGACACATCTTCTTTGTCAATATAGTCCTTATGAACACTTGTTCTGACTCCATTAAAAATATGATCACTATGTGTTTCTACTATAATCTGAATGCCGCACTTCGCCAGATGTGTCAGAAAAAGGACAAATTCCGTCTGTGCAGATGGATGCAGATGTATTTCAGGATTTTCAATAATCAGCACATCTCCCTTTTTACACGACAGAGCAGATATAATCACTTCCGCAATATAGGACACACCTGTGCCAACATTGACAGGACTGATTCCATTTCCGATATCGCCTTTTCCATAAGATACCCGGATTAATGTCGTTCTCTCTATTTCCTCTGCATATACCGTATAACCAAGTATCTTTTCCAGCCAATAATTTACCTGACCACCAAAGGTTAATTTCGAAGTTTCGTCATACACCATCAGATTGTCCTGCCATGGATCCATATCATGTTTTGCAAGATAGTCATATGCATATTCACATCTGATTCCGATTTCATCTCCACCCCGGATGTTTTGTTCGTAGGTTTCCCTTACTCCAACCCGATCCGCAGATACATACCGCACATTTAATTCTGCCGCTGGAAATTCACCTGTTTTCCTCCAAAAAATGTCATCAGGTATTGTTAATGAATACTCTTCGTTAACACCAATTTCAATCACATCACTGCCAATATACTTGTTCCGTAACTCACTGGCTTTTCCTATATTGATATACTCTCCACAAAAAGGCTTTCCACCGTCTTTTCCGCTCTGTACCAATGCAAGGATTGCCTGTAATATAGTCGATTTACCGATAGAGTTAGCTCCTGCCAGAATGTTCAGTTTGCGAAATCCCACATTTACATCATCAAAACACTTTAATCCTTTTATATGAATTGTTTGAATCATGCTATAATTCCCTTTCCCATCTTTCAAATGCCCCTTCAATGCTTCGTTTGGTCAATTGATGTCTTTCCATCTCTCTACAGATTTCAAGAAATACTCCTCTTTCCAATAAAATATAATCAACGTGTTCTTTATCAGTCTCTCTGCGTTCCGCCATATCCAACAAACATACAAGTATTCCAAAATATTTATCTAATATGCTTTTGCTGATTCTTTTTGAAGTTCTGTTTTTATTTTGATCAATAACATAAAAAATATAATCTCCAAAATAATTTGTTACATCTAGTAGTTCATCAATTCTCTTTCCCTGCTTCTCCATAAATTCAAGTGTTTTTTCAAGCAATAACTGTTCTTGCATTTCCATTTCTTCATGCCACACACCGGTGTAAACAAACCAGTTCATCAGCATATAAAGTGTTCGATATCTCATAATAGATGAAAAGCCACGCAAATGTACCCGATTCAGAATATGATTCATATCCTTTGTGATATCATTTAACACACTGATTTCATAGGGATCATACAGCATTTCCCTGATTGACTGTTCTCTCGTAATATTCCAGTGTTCTATCATTTTTCCTATGCTCATATGCAGATATTTAGGAGTCCGGTAATCAATAATCTGAAAAGAAATCACGGTATCATATAGTCCCATTGCGAGTCTCGGTTCATCAGATCGCAACATTTGTATATTACCATGATACAATGAATTCTCTTCTATCCGGTAATCAGCTTCATATCTTCCGTCCAAAAAATATAACAGTTTCCACAGAGTATCATCATTCTCCAAAATCAAAAAGTTACCATTTTGCAACTCTGACACATATACCGCCGGCAAAGGAATTCCCATCCACACTATATCTAGCAACTGCTCCAATTCTTTCTCCATTTTCACTTTTGAACGAAGCGGTTCCAGAGGAAACTGTATTCTCCCCTCCATGAACATATGGTAAATATGTTCCAAAGAGAATTTTCGTTCGTAGATTTCTATATTCTCAGTGCCACGATAATTCATTCATCTGCTCCTATATCTTCTATTATGATATGCTTCTTTGAAGGCTTCTGCCTTGCCCAGTGATACCAATATACCACCCTTTGTACCTTTAATCAAATTCAAGCGATTTTTGTTTTATTTGAACTATAGATGTTTTTCCGGTATTGTTTTCTCCCACAAGAATATTTACCCTGCTGAGATTTTGTAATGTAATGTTCTTTAATCCCCTATATACTTTTATATCAATTGTTTGAAACACGCCGCCTCCAAGTTCTTCCCCGTATTTTCAACTATTTATATGTATTGTATCACGAACCTCAATCTTACTCAATGTAAAAAACCGGTCAGACTTATCATCCAACCGGTTTTATCACTTCTACCGAAACTATGGCTCCATATTTTTTAATAATGCATTAATATTCTGCGTATATAAGTTTTCACATAATTTCAAAATTTCTATTTCAATCTGCTCATCGCTGATTGAAACTCCCCTCTCGGATCAGCAATTAATATCTCCAATTCATGAGACGTTCTCCAGCCATTCACAGCTTCTACAACGTCAAGCATGATCTCCAATGCCTCACGCAGCTCATCCACTGTCACAATAACAAAATTATCCCCCGGGTATCTTGCATCATAATAATAGTCTTTGAGTAATGCCAGATCCTTCCTCTCTAATTGCAAGGAAGTATCCACCCTTTTAATCTCATCGTATAAGGCGCGCAAATTATGGGATGTCATTAGTTTTTCAATTCCAGTACAAACCAGTTCTGCCACAGATTTCAACATTTTTTCTGCAATTTGCTGTGCCGAAGCTGCAGCCGGATTGCAGTATACAGGTGACACTGCATCCCTTAAATACCAGAATTCATTGCACGCAATAGAATAATAAGAATTTGCCTTTATCATATTTTCAACTCCTTATAATCTCTTCTTAACTGTTGTGTAAACTTTGAATTATCATGTTCGAAATACTGCGGTGTTACAAAGACCACATCCGCATGCAACATCTCGAGTTCTTCCCGCAAGGCTCCCATCATCCATCTTTCCGGTTTTTCCGGAACTATGATGCAAAAGTCGATATCACTGCTGGCCTTATAATCATTTCTCGCGTAGCTTCCAAAAATCCCAAAACTCTGATATTTGATACTCGAATTTTTAATAATATCTACGCACTTGTTCAACCGGTCTTTAAAATCATTTTCAACAACAGGTGACACGTACGGCATCCCTAAACCTCCACTCTTTCTATAATCTGTCCTATCACAGTTTCTACAATGTCAATCGTAATCTCTAATGTTTCAACAATAAGGAAAGTACTTTACTTGCAGTTTGTCTATTCTCACGCTTTTCTATCTCCTAAACCTTCGAATGCATACCATTAAGCTATTTATCATCTTTTCAGTAGTATCATACTTTAATTCTTTTATTTATGCAAGATTTTCCCATTCCAGCTCTTATCCTTCCGTCCTTCTTACCGACTCTTTCCAGTCACACACACGATATTCTTCCTTATATTCGCTCATCTGCATATCGTACACACTGTCACCAAACGCTTTGCCCGTCAGGGTGCCAATTTTTCCCGGAATCTTTTTCATCAGCCGGATGATCCAGCCAGTCACTGGAATCATCACAAGCCGGTGTCCTTTTACCACAGCGATCATCTGCACCAGATCCGAAATATTGATATACTGCTCGTTCTGTGGGAAAAACACTCCGGTCTCTTCGTTGTCGATCATCCGTTTGACAAACTGTGCCAGATTTTCTATATAAAGCATGGAACGCTGATTATGTACAATCGGAAATAGCGGAAGCTTTCCTGCCAGTTTTGCAAGCTGTGGATAGTTTCCCTTGGATCCCTTTCCGTAAATCATCGGTGGGCGCAATACGACAACCTTAAAACGTTCATCTGCCAGTGCCTGTATTTTCTGATCCGCCTGCCATTTGCTGTCTCCATAGAAATTCAATGGTTTTGGAATTGTATTTTTTGTAATTTTCTTTTCTTTACATCCGCTGTATACAATCATGGAAGACATAAAGAGAAACTGCTGCACGCCTTCCTTTTTGGCTTTTTCGGCTGTCTCTACAGCCAGATCTGTATTCACGCGGTAATACTGCTTCTTTTCTTCTTCCGTCACCTGTCCCACATCTGCATGTGCGATTCCCGCCACATGATAGACCACATCATATGCAGAAAAACCGTGTGTCCGCCAGGTTTGGGTTCTCATATCCAGCGTGTCAACCTGGTAATACTCCGGCCATTGTCTCAGCCATGCCTCCACGGAAGTTCCCACATAACTGCCGCTTCCGGTGATCAGAATCTTCTTTTTTCTCCTGCCCTTTTCACTTTCTTCTGTGTCTTTTGCAATGGTTTCCTTTTTCGCGTTGCTCTGTGCTGTTTCGCTTTTGTGTGCTTCTGTCTCTTCTTCCTCTTTGTTCAGTTCGCCGGTTCCACCTTCAACCACGCCATCGTGCATGAGCACGGAGCCAATTGTGCCAAGAAAACATTTCAGATCAATCCATGGTCCCAAATGTTTGACATATTCGCCATCCAGTCTTGCTTTGTCCGGAATCTCCAGTTCATCTCTGCCATTGATCTGCGCCCACCCGGTCAGCCCCGGTGTCACATCATTGGCACCATATTTCTCACGCTCTGCTACCAGATCATCCTGATTCCACAGTGCCGGCCGCGGTCCTACGATACTCATTTCTCCTTTGAAGATATTAAAAATCTGCGGAAGTTCATCCAGACTGGTTTTGCGCAGGAATTTTCCTACCTTTGTGATGTACTGCTCCGGATTCTCCAGCATATGTGTTGGCACATCCTTCGGTGTGTCAATCCGCATGGTACGGAATTTGTAAATCTGGAAGAAACTCCGGTGGATGCCGACACGCTTCTGCTTAAATAATATCGGTCCCGGTGTATCCAGTTTGATCGCAATACATAAAAAAAGAAGGAGTGGTGATAAGATCACGATCGCCATCCCACTTAATATGATATCAATTCCTCTTTTGATATAATGGTATCCTTTCATGGCGTTTTCTCTCCTTCTTCATAGATACGTTTTTATTTATTCTCCCCTGCCAGTTCCGGGTGATACGTCGGCACAATTTTTTTGACACACTCCCGGATGTCTTCCGGTTCTGTCACAACGTACTCTTTTAATTCTTCCAACTGCTGCATGAATTTTTCTTCATCCAGCTCAATCGGCCTGCCGATATGAATCAGATTGTTTGCGGTATCCTGCATCCCTTCTTCATCCATCAACATCTCTTCATAAAGTTTTTCTCCCGGTCGAAGTCCTGTGAAAATGATATGGATATCCTCATCCGGCTTGTGACCGGAAAGAAGAATCAGGTTCTTTGCCAGATCCAGAATCTTAACCGGCTCTCCCATATCCAGAACAAAAATTTCTCCACCTTTGGCATAGGTGCCCGCCTGCAGCACCAGAGATACCGCTTCCGGAATTGTCATAAAATACCGCACGATATCCGGATGGGTAACCGTGACCGGACCTCCACGCTCAATCTGTTTTTTGAACAGCGGAATCACACTTCCGTTACTGCCAAGCACATTTCCAAAACGCACGGCTACGAAATCTGTCTTCGATCTGCGGTTATAGGTCTGAATGATCATCTCACAGATGCGCTTGCTGGCCCCCATGATATTGGTTGGGTTGACTGCCTTATCCGTGGAAATCATCACAAATTTCTTCACACCGTACCGATCTGCCGCCTGCACAATCTTCCACGTGCCAAGCACGTTATTCTTAATTGCCTCGTTCGGACTCTCTTCCATGAGAGGCACATGCTTATGTGCCGCTGCATGATAGATAATCTCCGGCTTGTAATGTCCAAAAATCCAGTTCATACGATTCGTATTCCGCACGGATGCAATCAGCACAACAAGATCCAGCTCCGGAAACCGGACTTTCAGTTCGTTTTGCACATCATAGGTCGTATTCTCGTAAATATCCACAATAATCAGCTGTTTTGGCTTGTGTGCGGCAATCTGCCGGCACAATTCGCTTCCGATGGAGCCACCGCCCCCTGTAACCATTATGATTTTCCCAGAAACATAATCCATGATGGACTGCAGATCAACGGTCACTGGATCTCTGCCTAACAGGTCATTGACATCTACATCTTTTAATTTGCTGACGCTGACATCGCCGTTTACAAGCTGGTAAATGCCAGGCAGACGCTTTAATGTGCATCCGGTTTCTTTGCAGATATCAAGAATCCCCTTGATCTGTTTCTGTGTGGCCGATGGCATGGCAATGATGATCTCATGCACATGCAGTTCTTCGACTTTTTCCAGAATATCGCTCCGATCTCCTACAACTTTCGCTCCATGAATATAATTGCCGATCTTGTTCCGGTCATCATCAATCACACCAACAACCTTCTTTTTCACATAGCGGCTGTTGTTGATTTCCTTGATGATCTGGTTTCCTGCATCCCCTGCTCCGATTACAAGTACATTCCGTCTGTACACGCCGGCTCTGCGCATATTGCGAAGCACACGCAGACCGCGGTAAGAATATCTGCATCCCATGACAAATACAAACAGAAACAATCCATACAGAATGTAAAAGCTTCTTGGCACCGGGTACATATCCCCCCAGTTCCGAAGCAATATCAGCACTGTCACAACAACGGTATCCAGAATACATGCTGAAACCACATACATCATTTCCAGTGCTCCCGCATAGCTCCAGAGACTGGAATACAGCCGGAGCATCCAGAAAATGATCAGTGTAACAATGATCATAAAAGGAAGTGCTCTCCACACTTCATCCATATATTGAAACGGTACGCTTTTGATATTCAGATCAAACCGAATCAATAACGCAACTATGCTTGCAGCAAACACTGCAAGCACATCGTAGCACATCAGAAAAATCCGTCTGATCAGTAATTGTTTATCTTGAATGATTTTTTTCATAATTTCAATCTGTTATTTTTGATTCTTTCTCTGTTTTCTCGATTGTTTTTTCGACGATTTTTTCTTGACTGAGGATTCCATCACTCTTGCTCCTTCAGTATTCTGTACCATCTGCGCGGTATCTGCTTTTACACTCTCTGCTGCTTTTGGAATACTCTGTTTTACGGCAGTATCACTTTCTGCAGAAACCGCTGTTTCTTTAACAAAAAGATTTTCTTTCTTTACGAGCATACGGTTCACTGCAAGTCCCAGACCAAGCATACCCCAGAATACCGGAGCAGTACATACATTGGAATCGTTTGCGATACCTGCAATCATGTACACCAGCACTGCCGCAAATAATCCAAATCCAACCCAGCTGATACTCTCGTGCAGATCCACTCTGCGGTAAATGCGTATCGACTGTACCAGATACCAGAACAGAAATACCAAAAGTGCCAGGGTACCGATCAGTCCGGTTTCCACCCACTGCTGCAAATACCAGCAATGAGCTTTTACGTCATAGCTGTTTGCACCGTAAACATAGTTCTGGCTGATATAATCTTCCTGTGGCACTTCAAACATATAGGTATTTGCCCCACTCCCCATAAAAGCATGCTTTCCAAGAAGCGGAATTGTTTTATTCCAGATATGTCCTCGATTGCTCATTGCATCATCCAAAAATACGTTTGAAACCTTCGGATTCTCAAACTTCACTAATTTTCCTGCTGGATTGAGATATTCATATCCGTCCGTATCATTTTTTGAGAAATCCCATTCGACACCATCTATGATCATCTTTATTCCTGCTGTATTATCGGTAAACATGATCGGCTGAATCTGTACATTTGCAAACCGTTCATCATTGAGGACCAAAATATGATTTTCCTGATCTACCTCTGTTGTCTGAATCTCCTGACCATCTGCATCTTTGCATACCACGGTGATTACACCGTCGCTCCCCAGATCATAGGACACATACAGAGGATTATTCCAGATATCAAGTTCCACATCATCTGTGTTCGTTTTGATATCATTTAAAGAGAACTGATCTTTCATATGATAGGTTCCAACAACCGTCTTTTTAAGAGTTTGACCGATGCCTGTCGTATTTGCCAGCACTCCTGCTGCAATCACTCCAATGACAACTACAACAATCCCGGCTGCAAATAATTTTTTCTTCCGGCTGAGCAAAACCAATGCGAGAATCACCGCTCCAATTGCCAGTGCAATAAATCCGGAAGAACTTCTGCTTCCAACCAGTGCTACAATGCAACAAATCTCTGTGACTGCGATTACAAGACGATGCCACATCTTTTTTGCCCCAATAAACAGGCAGATCAGCAGTGGAATTAACATACCAAAATAAAATGACAAAAAGTTTGGATTGTAAAGTGTCGTATACGCAGTCTTATCTGCGAAATTAAAGGAAATCTTATCTAACTGGTTCCACCAGCTTGTGTCCGTCATCAGATGTTTGCCCAGAGATGTCTTAAAATAATCCAATCCAAAGACCTGGAAAAATCCAATCAGAGTAACAATTGCGATTCCAATGCCGGACCAGCGCAGGATTACCTCTATCTGTTTTTCTTCCTGTACATAATTATAGACATAATAACACAGTATCATATAGACAAATACAACCCATACAGGCTCAAAAAGTTCATATGTACCATGTGCCACCCAGTATTTGTGACTGGAAAACAGAGCAGACATTGCAACAAACAATGCATACACCATCAGAAAATAAAAGGAATTTTCAAATTTAAATTCCTTCTTATTCAGATATCGGATCAGTAAAATTGCGAGCATTACAACTCCCACAAGGATGATCGCAATCATCTTCCATGCAAAAAAGAAGTCCGTCTGCTTTGCGGCGCTCTCCGGATACCAGTCAAACTGTGCCAGATTTGTGTCATAAACAAAAGAATGCACAATGATTGGAATCAATCCGATCAACAAGATAACGGGAATCAATATCTTATTTGCTTTTAACGTGTTTTTGTTTCCATTCGTATTCAAGATTATTTTCTCCTTAACGTTTCATTGCCTATAATCATACCCCAAATTTCGTTTTTTTTCAATCATTCCGGCATGTCGATTTTATTTTTCTTTTTATATAGGTAAAAACACTTTTTTGTTACTTATGTGTTACTTAAAAATTTTACAAATAAATGTGTATGATTGACACGATAACATAAACTTTTACACATGAAAGGAAGAAAAATGAGATTACCAAATGGATACGGCGGAGTTGTCAAACTCTCCGGCAACAGAAGAAGACCCTACGCGGCACGCATCACTACAGGCTGGCACATCAATGACATCACTGGAAAACGAATCCAGCATTATCAGATTCTGGGCTACGCTCCTACCCGATCCGAAGCACTGCAGATTCTGGCACGCTACAACAATTACCCCATCGATGGCGAAACACTGAAACTGACTTTCCGGGAAATTTATCTCCGGTGGTCCGAGGAAAAATTTCCCACCATCTCCCACTCCAACATCAAAGGCTACCGGGCCGCTTTTGCCACCTGTGAAAGCATTGCCGATATTCCCTTTCACAATCTGCGGCTCAATGATTTGCAATCTGTGATCGATCACTGTGGGAAAAACTATCCAACATTAAAAAAAATCCGCGTACTTTTCAACCAGCTTTACGCATATGCCATGAAACACGAGATTGTAGCAAAGGATTACTCCTCCTATGTAAACATCTCAAAATACAAAGACCGGAATCCAAATAAAAATATCCGAAGCTGTTTTTCAGATTCCGAAATTGCCATGCTTTGGAAACACCAAAATGATCCCTATTGTCAAACTGTCCTGATGCTCATCTACAACGGTGTCCGTGTCTCTGAACTTCTGGATCTGAAAAAAGAAAATGTCCATCTGTCCGAACAATATTTTGATGTCGTAGACAGTAAAACAGAAAATGGAATCCGCAAGGTTCCGATTGCCGATAAAGTCCTCCCGTTCTATGAACGCTGGTTCCATGACTGCTCTAACTGTGAATATCTGGTTCATACGCTTGATAGTCAGCATTTTACCTATTATATGTACTATAACAATGTTTTCCAGCCTCTGATGTTTCGTCTTAAGATTGATCACACACCTCACTGCTGCCGTCACACCACAATTTCTCTGCTCGCCGAAGCCCATGTGGATCAGACTACGATCAAAAAAATTGTCGGTCATTCCGGTGCAATGTCATTGACCGAACGGGTTTACACACATCTGGATATCCCGGCATTGCTGGATGCAATCAATCGGATTTAGAAGATTCTTTTGTGTTTATTACGTGTTACTTACGGAAGCAACGGACTGTCAAATACTGCTTTCCAGCCCAGTATTTCCGGCATTTTTCAAAACAATACCAGCGGTATTTACGGTTAAGGTAACTGCAAAGAAGAATGGCAAGAAAGTTTCTAAGACTCTTGCATCTAACATCACTGTAAAGGATTACAAGGTTCGTCTTGAAGATGCAACTGGTGCAACTGTTTCCGGAACAACAATCGCTGTTGTAGGAACACCTGTACAGTTCACAGCAAAGACAGCACCGGCAAAGGCTACAGTCACATATACTTCTAGTGATTCAGCAATTGCAACTGTAGATACTACTGGCAAGGTAACACCTGTAAAGGTTGGCAAGGTTACAATCACAGCTGCAACAGATAAGGCTTCTACTACTGCTGAAGTTGAAGTTAAGAACTACGTTCTTAAGTCTGTAGCACAGACTAAGGCAAATACTTTAGAGACTGTTGTTCTTGGTAAGACATCTGACATTAAGCCAGCAGACATCAAGATCACAAACACAGCAAACAACAATGCAATTGCTGTTAAGAGCGTATCTGTTGACAAGGCTGACGCTACAAAGGTTACTGTTGAGACATTTGCTGATATGAAAGATGCAGCTAAGTACAATGTAGAACTTGACGGAACCGTTCAGACCTTCACAGCTACTGATGGTGTTGTTTCAGATGTAAACGTAACACCTGTTACAATCGCAGCAAACACAAAGGGAACTGAGATCAAGGGTCAGACTGTTGATAAAAATAATATCATCATTGATGAGTTTAAGGCTTCTGAAGCTTCTGGAAAGAATGCAGAGTTAAATCTTTCTACAACACAGGGATATGTAGACGGCGATAAGCTTGTTCTTCCGACTGTAGGAAACAAGGGAACAGCAGAAGTTAAGTATCATACTTATAAGTTCGATACAAACGGAAACGAAGTTGGAGCATATACAAAGAAGGTTGATATCACAGCTGTAGCTGAGAATGCAATTACAACAACCGGATTCAATATGACTTTTGCAGATAAGGCACCTAATTGGGATAAAGATAAAACAACAAATCAGTTAGCAATTGGATCTAGCAAGAATGCATATTTCAAATTTGTTGGATCTGACGGAAAAGAAATTTCAAACTACTCTGATTACTCTGTAGTTTCCAGTGATGATTCTATTCTGTTACTTCCTAAGACAACATTGATAAACAGCACAACACCTGTTTCTGTAAAAGGAATCAAAGAAGGAGCTGCTTATATCAATGTATTAGATAAAGATGGAAAAGTTGTTAAATCTTTAGCTGTAAGTGTAACTGCTTCTAGTAAGCTTACAAATGTAACACTTGGAAATACTGCTATTACAATTTCTAAGACAGCTTCTGTTGATAACAAAGTAAGTGTTAAGGCCGTTGATCAGTATAATAATGACATTACTACTGCCTCTAAAATTATTTTAAGTGGTGCAACATCTGATGCTGATAAGGCTATCAGTGCAACCCGTGATGGCAATGATGTAAAGGTAGTCGCAACAGCTGCTGCTGAAGCAGGAAAAACATATACTGTTAAGGTTGAAGTGAAAAATGGTGATGTAACTATTAACCGTTACTTTACTGTAAAAGTAGTTAAAACCAATGATGATGTGACAAAGGCTTCTGATTTAAGACTTGAAGTATCTGGTGTAAAAGATGGCAAGGTAGACATGGCTGTAGCTGATGATGCCGATGCAGAAAAGGCTGCTAAGAATGTTACTGTAAGAGTTGCTGCATACGATGCAGGTGCACAGATTGGTTATGTAGATAATGCCACATATGAAATCAATAATGATAAGCAGTCTGTTGTTACAACATCTACAACAGGTGCATCTATCTCAGTTGTATCTTGCGGAGCAGCTACCGTATCTAAGAACCTTGATGCAGGTAAGACATATGCTGTAACTGTTAAGACTGCAAAGAAGACCTTTACAACAACATTCTCTGTTGTAGATACTCAGGCTTCTGCAAGCGTTAATATTACAAAGAAGACAACTACAAAGACAAATGCAGCAGATATCTTAGCTGAGACTTGTGAAGTAACATATGATGGAAAGAAGTTAAATAATCCTACATTCGTAGTCAATGGCAATGATTGCAAGACAGTAGGTGCTTCTACTTACATCGCAAAGGCAAGTGTATATGTAACTAATAGCAAGAATATTACATATACTGTTCCTGTAACAATTAACACAACATTTACTAGATAATTGTATTTTGTAAGTGGTAAGAAAAGAGAGTCGCTTAAAGCGGCTCTCTTTCTTTATTCAGAATACTAAAATCTCTAATTTGGGTTTAAATCGTTACTGCAACACATCCTTAAATTTTTTCAAATTTAAAGGACATCGTATTTGATGAAAATCAAATGCTAATGGAAAATATTTATATGATCCAGTCAATATATACAAAAAACATGAGTTTTACAGATGAATAAAATGTAAAGATATATTTCAAATATTTGTTGCTTTATCGAAAGAAGACTTTCCAGAGTCATCAATTCTTACAGCGAATCCACTTACAGCAACCTGATCTACAGCAGTAACTGTAACCTTGTTTGGTCCGATGTTTCCTTCTGCCTTGCTATTCTGGTCATACTTTCCGGTCTTGTACTCGATTGTTGCTTCAGCAGTATCGTTTACCTTATTTAAGTATAACTTAGAACCGTTTGTATAACCATTTCCCTTTGTATCAATTGTAAAATTATAGTTTGCATCAGATGCAGCATCGGTTGTAGTAAGTTCTTTTAATACAACGCCGTTAACATCCTTAGAAACAAGTTTTACTTCTGTCTCTGTTGCATATGGGATTGTTGCCTGGTCAAGTGCGATAGAAGCAACCTTTCCATCAGAAGCCTTGAAAGACTTTGTTGTTCCATCAAGTGTTACATCATAATTAGCAGCATCATTTAACTCGCTGAACAGTGTCAATGTAACCTTTGTTGCATCCTTAGAATCAACAGATACCTTGGATACTGGATAAACAACGTTTGTTGTCTCATTCTTTACTGTAAAATCAGAAGCCTTAAGGTTCTTTGTATCACCAGTAACAGTAACAGTAGCTGTAAGCTCTGTTAACTTGCTTTGTCCTACAGTAGAAAGAACATAGTTCTTTACTTCTACTTCATGAGTAGCTGTATCTTTACCAATTGTAAGCTTAGCTGTGATTGTAGCCTTAACACCAGTTACTGTACCGTCAGCAGCTACTGTAGCTACTGTTTCATCACTGGATGTGTAAGTAATCTTAGCTCTGTCAGAAGCCTTCTTTGTAGTTGTCAGCTTAGTTGTGTTTCCAACTGCAACTGCTGAATCGCCAGATAAAGCAACGCTTGCCTTAGCTACTGTAAATGTGTAATTCAGCTTCTTTGTCTGTGTCTTAGCAGTCTTCTTTGTAGAAGTCTTGTAAGTTACCTTAACCGGAAATACCGCTGGTATTTTCCACGGAAGTGTTGGAAATACTGGATTTACAAATAGTTTTTTAGGCGAAATTATCGCTACAAGTAACAAACAATCAATCAATAGATAAGCGACAGACAAGTGACAAATTGTTTCAGTTGTGATCTCTGTGCCATATGCTATAATGTAGGTAGATAAACAAAGGATTTTAAAGAAAGGAATCCCTGCATTTGATGACAAAACAAATGATGACATTCATGTAAATAAAAAATATAAGGACACCGTATTTCGAAAACTGTTTGGTGAAAACAGAGAAAATGCTCTGAGTCTGTATAATGCGGTAAACGGTACCGCATATACGAATCCGGATGATCTGGAGTATACGACCCTGGAAGATGTTATTTACATGAAATACAAAAATGATGTTTCATTTCTAATCGACAAAACCTTGAGTCTTTACGAACATCAGAGTTCCTATAACCCCAATATGCCACTCCGTGGATTTTTGTATTATGCGGATCTGTACCGGAAACTAATTCACCGATCCGAGCGGCTGTATAGCAAGCATCTGTTGAAAATTCCGCGTCCTCATTATATTGTATTTTACAACGGAAGCGAAAAGGAGCTTGCAGAAGAAAGAAGGATTCTACGGTTATCAGATGCTTTTGAAACAGATACCGGAGCTGGTGAATATGAATGGACCGCCACAATGATTAACATAAACAGTGGAAAAAATCAGTCCATCATGGACAGCTGCCATGTTTTATATGAGTATGCGGTCTTTGTTGCAAAGATCAAAAAATACCGGGATTCCATGGAATTAAAAGAAGACATTGATCTTACCGTCAGGGAATGCATAGAGGAAAATATTCTTAGAGATTTTTTGGAACAGCATCGCAGGGAGGTGTGTGATATGTGTCTTACTGAATTTGATGAAAAGAAATATGAAGATGTTCTCCGAGAGGAAGGCCGGGAGGAAGGACTTGCGGAAGGTCGTTCAGAAGAAAGGAAAACCTTGCTCGAGATCGTTCAGAAACTGAAAGAAGGAAAAACTCCGGAACAGTTAGTTGCAGATGGAATGGAGAAAGAATCTGTGGATTCTGCTATCATGCTAAGAAAACTTCTGTAATCCGTAATAACCCATGTTTAAGACGCAAGGGGGTGACACAATAAAGTCAGTGTTTATTGTGTCACCCCTTGTTCATTTTGTTCAATTTACAAAGATTTTTTCACAGGCGAGGAGTTCAAAAACTAAATCTTTCCGTGAAAGAATTTGAAAAAGAAATGCCAATATCAAGCTTATGTTAGCATTTCTTTTTTATAGGAGATAGTTATTTTTGACACAATCTTTAGAGTTTTTCACAAACGACTTTACAGCGCTTTTTACAAAAAGCTATGCCATATGCCAGAATATTTTCCCTGCCATCATTCCGCAGGGCTTCGTCATATCTGCGATCTTGGATCTGCTGCATTGCTTTTTCGCAGGCACTGTCCAGTTCCCGGAATGTCGCAGCATATTTCAATTCGATGACCATTCCTGAATCCGGATCTTCCGGCTCAATCAGAATATCACAGAAACCGTCTCCAGATTCCACATTAGAGCGGATCAGCCAGTCACGTTCACTCCGCAGCAGACCTAGCAACAGGCCGTGATAAAAGTTTTCCTTCTGTTCATCACGAGCTTTGGTATCTAAAATACTGATCATCCGGCCAAGAATCTGCGTCAGGTGTTTTTGTATTTTTTCTGCATCCCCATCTAAAAATGCCCGGCACAGTTCCTGCATTGGTTTTGCGTCTTCTACAATCGTCTGACGGAACCATTCCTGTATCTGGAATACAAACACTTCCCGCACTTCTTTGTTTGGGATGACCAGCCGGTAAACACCATCAACCGCTTTTCCAACCTGTGTCAGGTATCCTGTGGTAAACAGGACACTCCAGAGATTATCAATACTGTTTTCAATCTCATCATAGGTAAGTTCCAGACGGATGCGTTTTTCTATTGCATTACCCGCAATCAGCTGCTCAATCTCGTCGCGTGTGGTTTTGTCTGCTTTGTCTACAAACCGCTTAACTAAATCATTTCCGATGCTGTTGATCCAGTATGCCTGTGGACAGACATCTGGCTCCTGCAATAAATGATCCACATGATTTATCACGTCCCAAGGGCAATAGATATCAGCATTTCCAAAATGATAACCATCGTACCATTCCTTTATTTCCGCAAAGTGTCCAGACAAATCATAATCTTCCAAAAGGTCAGACACCTCTGCATCCGTAAAGCCGAATTGTTCATCATATCGTGCATCATCAATTGACAGGATTTTGAAATTGTTCAAACCAGTAAAAATACTTTCCTTTGAAATACGTAAACAGCCGGTCAGAACCGCAAACTGAAGGGAAGTATTGGTTTTCAAAGCCTGACCTAAAAGTCCGCGGATCAGAGATACCATTTCCCGGTAATAGCCATTCTGGAATGCTTTATCCAGTGGTACATCGTACTCGTCAATGAGTATTACTGTTTTCTGTCCATAGTGCTGGTATAAAAGTTTTGACAGCAATTGAATGCTGGATATGAGAAGCCCTTCCTCCATGGCATATTTTCCATTGTTCAAAGCAATTAAGGCACGGTATTTTTCTTTCTCATTTGCAGAAAGCCGATCGCTATCGTCTAAAAATGCAAATCTTTCAGCTTCTGTACCGATCAGCTCTATCAGACGGTATTTTGCTTCCTCAAATGTCAATCCCTCAACACCTTTCAATGAAAGAAAAATAACCGGATATTTCCCCATATAGGTATCACACAGTTCTTTGTTGTCTGAAATATAAAGTCCGTCAAACAGAGCAGGGGCGGTTCCGATCTCAAAAAAGCATTTCAGCATGCTCATGTTCAGCGTTTTCCCGAAACGGCGTGGGCGTGTGAACAGGCTGACTTTCCCCATGTTCTGTAATAATTGTTCGATCAATTTTGTTTTATCAATATAATAGTAGCCGGATGTCCGAATTTCATCAAAAAATTCGATTCCTACAGGTAATTTTAATCGCTGCTCCATAAAAGCCTCCAACCTATTCGTTGCTTCTTCTAATAGTTACAGTATAGCGGATTCTCCTTTAAAATACAATTTTATTGTAAGCGATGAATAACACACCGCCTACCATATTCCTGAATTCAGTTAAAGCAGTAAACGACTACCATTTACTTTCACTTCCTCTGCTACCTATGCGGCAGGGGAATTCTTTTTCCGGAACATTAGATTCCACATCAATTAGTCCTGAACATTGTTCCTTTATAAATTCACTCCATTTTCTATAACTCCCGCATTTAGATATTTGTGTATCAGTGAAATTACTCTGACATACTTGATGCTTCGTGACAATACCTCAATGAGTTTACTCTGACATACTGTGTCGAAGAACTTTTCCAAGTCCATATCCACCACATATACGTAGCCGTCATTTACATTCTTTTGGCATTATCTGAGGGCATCGTGTGCTCCTCTTTTCGGTCTAAAACCAAAACTATTCTCCGAGAATTGTTCCTCAAAGATTGGCGATAGTTCCTGTGCTATTGCCTGTTGAATTACTCTGTCGACAACAGTAGGAACTCCTAGCTTTCGAAACTCGCCTTTTGCTTCCTTGGGTATTTCTACCCTTCGAACTGGGTTCGGCTTATATCTTCCTTCCCTTATCTCTTGGATTAGGGTTTCTTGGTTTTCTCTTAGGAAGGGCAGAAGTTCATCCACCTGCATACCATCAATTCCACCTTTTCCCTTGTTTCTCTTAACTTGTTTGTAGGCTTCATTAAGATTGTCCTTTCGCAAAATCAAATCCAAAAGATTGTTCGTCCAATAGTCTGTGATGACACCGCTCTTTTCAGTAATCTTAGAGTAGTCGAACACTTCTGCATAGTTTGTATTGCAACCTTATCCTTAGCTATAGCCTGATGTGATTTCTGTTCGTCAGACCAGAGATTTGCCGCCACCTTCCTTCAGATTCCCCTCACGTTAATCATAATCGCTGCTATGAATAGGACACCCTTGGTCTTGGCTATATCCTTCCCACTACTAGGGCGGATTAGGGACTTTCACCCATTAGAAACGTGCGCCGCAAGGCGCACAAATTAAAGAAAGAGAGCCGCGAAACGCGACTCTCTTTTTTACCTATTCATCAAACCAAAATTATTTGATTGTGATTGCTCCTGGTACAGAAACTTCCATGTTTGTATAAACATTTCCGTCAACCTTTACAGTTACAGCAAGCTTAGTAATTGTGAAATATTCACCAGATGCAACAGTCTGAGTTCCAGATGTGAACTTAACACCGTTGTTCTTGATACCTTCAACAGCTGCAATAACTAATGGCTGATCAGCTGCGGCCTTGTCAGAACGGCTGCTATATGTTGTCTCACCGTATGTTACAGTAAGTGCATTCTTTACAGCATCAGCTACAGTAGCACCAGCTACAGTGTTATCCTTTACATCAACAGAAGCCTTATCCTGAGTATCCTTTACAGTAAATGTAGTAGAAAGCTCAATATCTTTTCCTTCGTTGTTTGTGATTGTAGCCTTTACAGAGTATGTTCCTGTAGCAAGCTTCTTATCAGCAACGATTGCGGAACCACTTGTTGCTGTTGTAATAGCCTTTACTAATACAGCAGAACCACTTGTTGTTGTTACAACAGCATTTCCCTTAGCATCCTTTACAGAAATGGACTTAATTGTCTCATACTTAACATCAATGCCATCTTTCATACCAACAACCTGGATTGCGATATTCTTATCAGCTGTTGTATCCTTGTCAACCTTCAGATCGAAATTGTTGTTATCAACTTCAATTCTCCAAGCATCAGGTACGGTAGTCTTAGCATCCTTTACAGCTACAGAAACAGTCTTAGCAACTACTTCTTTGTTATCACTGTTCTTGTAAGAAATCTTGTAAACATAGTTTCCAGCAGCAACATTTTCACTATTGAAAGTTACTTTCTTTCCGTTGATTGTGTAATATGTGCTTCCAGCTACAGCAGATGTGCTTAAGTTAGAAACATCTGTAGATAAGCACTCTACGCTTAAATTAGCGGCAATATCATCACCGTACTGATCCTTTACAGTTGCAGTAACAGTCTTTGTATTTTTTAACTGCTTAGAAAGAGTTACATTGTAAGAATCTAACTCAAGTGTTGCAACAGTTCTTTCTGCTACGATTTCAACAGCTACAGAACCAACAATCTTGTTATCCTTCTTAATAAGGATGTAAGCAGTACCAGCCTTAACAGCAGTTACGTTTACACTGTGCTTATTAGGATCAAGAGTAGATGTTCCAAGCATTAATGTAGCCTTGTCAGAAGACTCTACTGTATATTTGTTGTAATCTTTGATCTCGTTACCGTTTGCATCTTTAATCTTAAGGAATGCAGCGTACTGTGTTGGATCCTTTACAGCAAGCTTCTTAGAATCCTTAGCCTTATCGAACTTAGTTGTCGTAGCCTTGTCAATTCTTACATCAAATCCGTTTACAACAGCCTGATCTACAGCAGTAATTGTAACCTTGTTTGGTCCGATGTTTCCTTCTGCCTTACCATTCTGGTCATACTTTCCTGTCTTGTACTCGATCGTTGCTTCAGCAGTATCGTTTACCTTATTTAAGTATAACTTAGAACCGTTTGTATATCCATTTCCCTTTGTATCAATTGTAAATGTATAATGAGCATCTGCATCTGTTGTCTTCAGCTCTTTTAATACAACGCCGTTAGCATCTTTAGAAACAAGCTTTACTTCTGTCTCTGTTGCATATGGGATTGTTGCATTATCAAGTGCGATAGAAGCAACCTTTCCATCAGAAGCCTTGAAAGACTTTGTTGTTCCGTCAAGTGTCACATCATAGTTAGCACCATCGCTTAACTCGCTGAACAGTGTTAATGTAACCTTTGTTGCATCCTTAGAATCAACAGATACCTTAGATACCGGATAAACAACATTTGAAGTTGTATTCTTTACTGTGAAATCAGTGGTCTTAAGGTTCTTTGTGTTTCCAGCAACAGTAGCTGTAAGCTCTGTAAGCTTTGTCTGGGAAACTGTGCCTAATGCATAGTTCTTAACTTCAACTTCAGCAGTAGTAGAAGCCTTATCTGTTGCAGCTGTGATTGTAACCTTGCCAACCTTTACAGGTGTTACCTTGCCAGTAGTATCTACAGTTGCAATTGCTGAATCACTAGAAGTATATGTGACTGTAGCCTTTGCCGGTGCTGTCTTTGCTGTGAACTGTACAGGTGTTCCTACAACAGCGATTGTTGTTCCGGAAACAGTTGCACCAGTTGCATCTTCAAGACGAACCTTGTAATCCTTTACAGTGATGTTAGATGCAAGAGTCTTAGAAACTTTCTTGCCATTCTTCTTTGCAGTTACCTTAACCGTAACTTTTGCCTTACCAGCCTTAACAGCGGTAACCTTTACCTTCTTTGTAGAAGTCTTTGATACCTTTGCGATGCTCTTTGCACTGCTAGAAACTGTTGTCTTAACACTCTTCCAGCTAGAAGGTGTAGTAACAGTTAATGTTTTTGAGCTACCAACATAAACAGTAGCCTTTTTTGCGCTAAGCTTTGCTGTAGAAGCTGCCTGTGCGTTTGTAGCAGGAACTGCTGTTACAACCATAGCTGCAGCGAGAGCAAAAGCTAACACTTTTTTGCTTGATTTCATGTTTTTTCCTCTCTTTCTTTTTGACTAACTTCCATCTCTTCTACTCGTTTAACCCTGCACGTTTAAGTTCCTTCATCTTCTCTTCCAAACCGCTGCGGACGATTTTTCCAATCCAATGTTCTCGCTAATTGCCTCCACTGACCTCCTCGGTCTTACTGTTAAGTCCATCGTCAGTTTCATCTGCAGACACACAAATCATAAATAACCAGAAACTTTCGTACATCAGACGTCGGCGTAGAGTGTGATATCAACGTTGATTGTCCAGCATCAAGATCAGCAAGCTGAGGTTCCGATGACTTATATTTCTAATATGTATCTGTAATTGTAAGGTCTGTCTGGAACAAGTTCCAGTTTCCATAGCCTCGATAGTAGTTCATCACTTGTCGTACTATTTATAGTACTCTTTTAACTACTCTACGTGACAATCATACACCAAGTATTGTATCTTTGCAACACCAAAATTACATTTTATTGAAAAAATTCTTTAATATTTTCTTAAGCATTTAAGAGTTTTTTCACTTTTTTCTATTATTAAAACTATTTCACGCGTAGTTCGAGTGAAACTACGCGTGAAGATAAACAATTCTATTTAAAGTAAGCAACTCCGGATTCGAAGATCTTCATATCCTGCTCTCCGTAGATGTTCATGGCAACGGCCTCACCGCGGCGCTCGCTGTGTGCCATCTTTCCGAGTACACGTCCATCCGGACTAGTGATACCCTCGATTGCCATGTACGAACCATTGACATTCCACTCTTCATCCATGGTTGGCTCGCCGGCTTCATTGACATACTGGGTGGCAACCTGTCCGTTTGCGAAAAGTTTATCCAGCCATTCCTTCGGAGCTACGAAACGTCCCTCTCCATGGGATGCCGGATTGCAGTAAGTTGCGCCGAGTTTTGCCTGCTGCAGCCATGGGGATTTATTGGTTACCACCTTGGTGTATACCATCTTGCTGATGTGGCGGTTGATGGTATTGTAGGTCAGTGTCGGAGAATCCGCACTCTGCGCCTGGATCTGTCCGTAAGGAACCAGTCCCAGTTTGATCAGTGCCTGGAATCCGTTACAGATACCCAGTGCCAGTCCGTCACGCTCGGAAAGAAGCCTGCTTACTGCCTCGGTCATCTTTGCATTCCGGAATGCGGTTGCAAAGAACTTCGCAGATCCTTCCGGCTCATCTCCTGCGGAGAATCCACCTGGGAACATGATGATCTGTGACTGATCGATTGCCTTGACAAACGCATCGACAGAATCACGGATATCTGCTGCACTCAGGTTTTTGAATACCTTTACAATGGTGTTTGCACCTGCACGCTCAAAGGCTTTCGCACTGTCATACTCACAGTTTGTTCCAGGGAATACCGGAATGAATACGGTCGGCTTTGCGACTTTGTTCTTGCATACATAGATATTCTTGGTATCATATACATCACTCTGCACTTTTTCCTTGCCCTCGGTTGCGCGGGTTGGGAAGACTCTTTCGAGTGTTCCGGCCCAGGCTGCAATTGCTTCCTCCATGGAAAGTGACATTTCTTTGTATACAAATTTCTGTGCATCGTTCACTTCACCGACAACAACTCCGGATGCTTCTTTTATAATAGGAAGAAACTCCTCTTTTACTTCTGCAACGATATTACCAAATCCCGGTGCAAATAATGTTTCTGCTGTGACATCCTCTGCAATGGTGACACCTAATTTGTTACCAAATGCCATCTTGCTGACTGCTGCTGCCAGACCTTTTCCGTCCAGTGCGTAGGCACTGCGGATTGCGCCCCTGCCAATCAGTTCATGGATCTTATCATACAGTTTCATCACCTGTTCATATACCGGCAGATCATACGCGTTCTTTTCGATCGTAAAGAGTACCAGCTTATCTCCTGCTTCTTTCAGTTCCGGTGTGATCACGTCTTTTTCTCTTGCCACATCGACTGCAAAAGAAACCAGTGTCGGAGGCACGTCAATATCGTTAAAGGTTCCGGACATGGAATCTTTTCCACCGATGGACGGCAGACCAAAACCGATCTGTGCATCAAATGCACCGAGCAGTGCTGCAAACGGCTGACTCCATCTCTTTGGATCTTCACTCATTCTGCGGAAATACTCCTGAAAGGTGAAGCGTACTTTCTTGTAGTCACCACCGGCGGTCACGATACGGGAAAGGGATTCCAGTACGGCATATACCGATCCGTGGTATGGACTCCAGGAGGATAAGTACGGATCAAATCCGTAGGACATCATGGTTACGGTATCGCATTTTCCTTTCAGAACCGGAAGTTTGGCAACCATGCTCTGTGTCTCGGTCAGCTGATAGCGGCCGCCGTATGGCATGTAGACACTTCCCGCACCGATGGAACCGTCAAACATCTCGACAAGTCCCTTCTGGGAACATACATTAAGATCCGCAAGCATGGCAAGCCATGCTGATTTGTTGTCGTTTTTCTGTAATGCATCTGCAACTTTCGGAAGTTCGATCTTTTTAAAGAAGTTGTCTTCCTCTTTTGGCATCTCGACTTCGACATCTGCTTCCTGATGCGCACCATTGGTATCGAGGAATGCACGGGAAATATTGACAATGTCTTTTCCTCTCCACTCTAAGATCAGTCTCGGCTCCTCGGTAACAACTGCCACCTCGGTTGCTTCAAGGTTTTCTTCTTTTGCATAAGCAAGGAACTGCTCGACATCCTGCGGAGCGACAACCACTGCCATACGCTCCTGAGACTCGGAGATTGCAATCTCCGTTCCATCCAGACCAGCATATTTCTTCGGTACTTTATCCAGATTCACGCGCAGTCCGTCTGCAAGCTCACCGATGGCTACCGATACACCGCCGGCACCGAAATCGTTACATTTTTTGATAATATGGCTGACTTCTTCTCTGCGGAACAGGCGCTGCAGTTTACGCTCAGTCGGTGCATTACCTTTCTGTACCTCGGCACCGCATACCGATGTGGACTCTGTATTGTGCGCCTTGGAAGAACCGGTCGCTCCACCGATACCGTCACGTCCGGTACGTCCGCCCAGAAGGATAATCTTATCTCCCGGATCGGAGGTCAGTCTCTGTACGGCACGTCTCGGTGCGGCACCCATGACAGCACCGATCTCCATACGTTTTGCTACATAATCCGGATGGTAAACTTCTTTGACATATCCGGTTGCCAGTCCGATCTGGTTTCCATAAGAGCTGTAACCTCTGGCTGCCTCGCGCACGATCTTCTTCTGTGGCAGCTTACCCTCAATCGTATCTTTTACGGATACGGTTGGATCTGCGGCTCCGGTCACACGCATTGCCTGATACACATAAGTTCTTCCGGAAAGCGGATCACGGATGGCTCCGCCTAAACAGGTAGCAGCACCACCGAACGGCTCAATCTCGGTCGGATGGTTGTGTGTCTCGTTCTTAAAGTTTACAAGCCACTCCTCTGTCTTTCCATCTACTTCCACCGGTACCACGATGGAACATGCATTGATCTCGTCAGATTCTTCCTGGTCTGCAAGTTTTCCTTCTTTTTTCAGACGTTTCATGGCAAGCAGTGCCAGATCCATCAGGCAGACAAACTTGTCATCGCGTCCCGCATACAGTTTCTTGTGGGTATCCAGATATTCTTCGTAAGTCTTTTTGATTGGTGCCTGGTAAAATCCTTCATCAAACTTCACATTTTTAAGTTCTGTCGAAAAGGTGGTATGACGGCAATGGTCACTCCAGTAAGTATCAAGCACGCGGATCTCTGTCACGGACGGATTCCGCTTCTCGGTATTTTTGAAGTAATTCTGGATATGTAAGAAATCCTTAAAGGTCATGGCAAGATTTAAAGAGCTGTACAGTTCCTTTAAGTGTGCTTCTGCCATGTCGATAAATCCGTCGAAAACTGCCACGTCTGCCGGCTCATCGAAATTCTGTACGAGGGTATCCGGCTTGTCCATACCGGTCTCACGGGAATCTACCGGATTGATACAATACTTTTTGATCGCCTCTAACTCATCCTCTGTGATGTCACCCTTGATCACATAGGTCGTCGCGCTGCGGATGATCGGCTCCTCATCCTCATTTAAAAGCTTCACGCACTGCTCTGCGGAATCCGCTCTCTGGTCGAACTGTCCCGGCAGGAATTCTACGGAAAATACGTTTCCGCCTTCTGCGTCAAAGTTCTCCTCATAAATATCATCCACTGGCGGCTCGGAAAATACCGTCTGCAATGCCTTCTGGTAAGTGGCATCCGATACATTTTCCACATCATAACGGATCAGAACACGCACCTGATCTGCAGCGATTCCGAGATAATGCTTTACCTCATGTTTTAATTCTTTTGCCTTTACGGCAAAATCCGGTTTCTTTTCTACGTACACACGACGTACATTGCCCATTGGATTTACCTCCTTCTTTTGCGAAACGGAATGCCCCCTGTATTCGGGGGCATTCTATTGATCTTTATGTTATTGTATCATGGGTTGACAATTAAGTAAAATTAATATCGCTTACGATATCTATTACCTGTTCTTATGAAATTACTGTACGGTAATTGCACTGTCCGTTACAACGCCCGGAGTGTCCGGTTCCGGCTGATCCGGCTGATCGGTACCCGGGTTTGGATTTACAAAATTAATCTTTACTTTCAGCTTTCTGGATTTATTTCCTGCCGCATCTTTGACATATACGGTCACGCTATAAGTTCCATAGGTTCCTCTTTCCATAGCGGTAACTGCCTTATGTGCTTCTCTGGCATCCACGAAAACATATTTTGACGCAAGTTTTTTGCCCAGATCTTTTGCCACTACATCTGCCTTAATTGCAGAAACCAGTTTTTCTTTGGAAACGGCTTTATTGTAGGTCAGTGTCTTTCGCTTCAGGCTGATGGATGGTGCTTTCGTATCTTTTACGGTAATTACGATGCTCTTTTGGGTCTTGTTTCCTTTGGCATCTTTTGCGGTGTATGTAATCTTATATTTTCCGGTCTTTGCCGCATTGACTTTTCCGGAAACGGTAAATTTAAGTGTCTTACCTCTGTAATCGGTAGCTTTCACACCCTTTTTCAGATCTACTTTGCTGTTTGTTCTCTCGATGGTTTTATTCGCAATTCCCTTAATCGTCGGGCGAAGTTTCATCCATGGATTTCTCGGATCCGGATCGGTCGGATCCCATCCGCGGTACGGACTGTTTACATCAATACGGATCGGGGTAGGCTTGCCCAATGGTCCCGGATCTTTGCTGTCATAGATGGTTACTTTGGTTCCTACCGGGCAGTTGTCATAGATCCACTTGGCATCTTCCACATTCAGACGGACACATCCGTGGGATGCCGTCTGTCCCAGACGGTTATAAGAATTGTATGCCAGCCTGCTCGGATCCTGTGAACTGTAAAACACAGAGTGGAACAGCACACCACCGTGAATACGGCTGCAATACTGTCCGTACACACCGCCCATAAGTGTATGCCAGCGGTATTTTGCCGGAATCGAAAATGTTCCTGTCGGGGTGGCATTGTTGACACCGACAGAGCAGGCAAATGCTTTGACCGGTTTGGTATATTTGCCTTTGGAATCAAGTGCATATACGGTCACACAGTTCTGCTGACGATTGATTTTAATGTAATATGGCAGTTTTGCTGCCTGAGTTGTAACGGGTGTTCCTGCGAACACAAGCAGCATGAGTGCCGCCATCAATCCGCATAAGGTTTTCAAAATTCCCTTTTTCATGATAATCTCCTTTTCTCTCCTTTGTGAAAGGTATATAATATATCCTATACTATACTATACTACTGAGGATATGATCGATGGATATCAATTATGAATTATACAAGGTTTTCTATTATGTTGCAAGCTCTCTCTCATTTTCGGATGCAAGTAAGAAGCTGTTTATCTCCCAGTCAGCGGTAAGCCAGTCTATCAAAACATTAGAGCGCAAGCTGGGACAGCCGCTTTTTATCCGCAGCACAAAAAAAGTGCAGCTGACTCCTGCCGGTGCTCTGCTTCTGAAACATGTGGAACCTGCCATGAATCTGATCTCACGCGGCGAAAGCCAGCTTTTAGAATCCGGCTCTCTTGGTTTAGGACAGCTGCATATCGGTGCCAGCGACACGATCTGTCGCTATTTTCTTCTGCCGTATCTGCAGAAATTCCATCGGAAATTCCCGGATGTTCCGATTAAAATCACCAATGCCAGCTCGATGGGCTGTGTAGACCTGTTAGAGCAGCGCCGGGTAGATCTGATTATCACAAATTTTCCAAACCCGCATCTGAATCCTTCCTATATTCAGAAAACGGTTGGCTCTTTCTCGGATGTGTTCGTCGCCAATCCGGCATATTTTGATCTGGCGGACCGCATCGTTCCTTTCTCGGAGCTTGGCACCTATCCGCTCATGATGTTAGACCGCAAGAGCACAACGAGTGAGTTTCTGCACCACATTTTCCTGCAGCATCAGCTGGAACTGCTACCTCAGGTAGAGCTCAGCAGCAACGATCTGCTCATTGACATGGCCCGCATCGGTCTTGGAATTGCTTTTATCCCGGATTTTTGTCTGAAACACAAGCCGGAGGATCTCTTCCTCGTCCGCACGCAGGAAACGATCCCACAGCGGCAGCTGGTGGCTTCGTTAAACCCTACCCTTCCGGTTTCTGCCTCCACCGAAGAGTTTTTAAAGCTCCTCCCGGACGTCTGACCAGAACCGGCTCACTTCTTCCCGCAGCTGCGGCAGACCACAGACGCTTCTCTTTTCCCATTCTCTCGGAAAAAGCGCTCCGTATTCGCGCTGCAGGAAACGTTCATCCAGCAGAAGGATCACGCCGCGGTCCTCGCTGGTCCGGATCACGCGCCCTGCTGCCTGCAGGACTTTGTTCATTCCCGGATAGCGGAACGCATAGTCAAATCCGGACAATCCCCGCTCATCATAATAATTCTTTAAAATTTCACGTTCATCGCTGACCTGCGGAAGTCCGGTTCCCACGATGATGGCACCGATCAGCTGGTCGTTTTTCAGATCAATGCCTTCCCCGAAAATTCCACCCATCACACAGAACGCAACGAGTGTCCCCTGGCGCTCTTTTTCAAATTCTTCCAAAAACGCTTCTCTTTCGTGTTCTTTCATATTACTATGCTGCATCAGAATCTCGCACGAATCGGCCGCCTTCCCGGCAAAGACCTCATATACATCCTGCATCAGCCGGTAAGACGGGAAAAACACCATGTAATTTCCCTGCTGTGCTTCTGTGACTGCACCGATATAGTCCGCGATTTTTTCGTATTCTTTTCTGTTCCTCCGCGTATATTTTGTGCTCACATCCCGGCCAAATGCGAGAAGTCTCTGTGTCTGGGCAAACGTACTCTGCGCATAAATGGCATAGTTATCCTCGTCCGTGGAAAGTAGCCGCTTGTAGTATCCGATCGGCAGGAGCGTTGCGGAGAAAAAGATCGTGGAATTGCTTTTATCGATGCATTTTTGCAGATTGACCGACGGATCTACGCAAAAGAGCCGGATCCGGAACTGACCTTCCTCCGTCATCTGGCTGTAGATCACGTAATGGTCATCCACCAGATCATAGATATTCAGGAAATTGCGCAGCGCAAAGTAAAAATCCAGCACCGTTTTCTTCTCCGGAAATTCCCGCGGTTTTTCCAAAAATTCATCCATCTGGGAGGCCAGCCGCATAAGGTGGAAGGTCAACGTTCCCACACTGTCCAGAATCTGGTAGTGCTCACACTCACGTTTCATTTCCAGCATGGCTTTGTTGCATTTGTCCAGGATACGGCAGATCGTACGGCTGTGCGCTTTCATGATCCGCTTCACTGCAAGCACGTCTTCTTTGTACAGATCGGCACTGTACATCTCCCTGCTGCGATCCACGAGGTTATGTGCCTCATCCACCAGGAACAGATAGTCTCCCTTTATCCCCTCCTGAAAAAAACGTTTCAGATATACATTCGGATCGAATACGTAATTGTAATCACAGACAATATTGTCTGCCCAGGTTGCCACATCCAGACTCATCTCAAACGGGCACACCTGATATTCTTTCGCCTGCGCTAAAACTTCCTCTCTGGTAAACAGGTTGGATTTCTGCAAGAGATCAAACACCGCATCGTTCACCCGGTCAAAATGCCCCTTTGCATATGGACAGTTTACCGGGTTGCAGTCCATCTCTTCACACAGGCAGAGTTTTTCTTTGGCTGTGATCTGGATGACTTTGGCACGGTATCCCTGTTCTTCCAACAGGGCGAACGTTTCTTTTGCCACAGTTGCTGTGATGGTCTTTGCCGTGAGATAAAAGATCCGGTCTGCCAGCCCTTCTCCCACTGCTTTTACCGCCGGAAAGATTGTGGAAATTGTTTTGCCCACTCCGGTCGGTGCTTCGATAAACAGGTTCTTCCCCCGCAGAATGGTGCGGTAAACATCGGCAACCAGCTTCTTTTGTCCCTGCCGGTAGGGAAATGGAAACTCGAGTGTATGAATACTCTCCTGCCGCTGTTTTTTCCATGCGATCTGCCAGTCTGCCCATTTCCGATAATCTTCGATCAGATGGCCAAACCACACGGTCAGTGTCTCAAATGTATAAATCTCCCGGAAATACCGAATTTCCTCGGTATCCAGATTGCAGTAGGTCATCTGCACGCCGATCCGCTCCAGACGGTTCTGTTTCGCATAGATATACGCATAGCACATTGCCTGGGCTTTATGCACGTAGACCGGCTGTTCCATTGCCGCAACGTTTCTATATACACCCTTGATCTCATCGATGAAGCTGATTTCTTCTTCCGGAGGGATTTCCGCCGCAAACTCCATCTCCGGTTGCAGCACAGACTCCGTCGCAGCCGGCAGATCCGGCTGAAATTTTCCATAGGCGATTCCGTCTGCACGTCCTTCCACGACCAGTACGTAATCGTTGGCTTTCCATTCAATTTTCAGCGGTACTTCCGCCTGGTAGGAGGTGTCCATGCTTTTTTGAATTTTCCGGTGGATACGGCTGCCTTCCATCATGGCCTCTGCACTCGCCAGCTTTCCGGCACGATTATCGATATCTCCTGCCCGGAAAATAAACTCTACCAGATTTCTCACAGAGATATGTAATTCCTGCATGTACACCTCCTTTCTCCCGCGGGTATTTTCCTGTTGTATGAAGCGAGTTTTTATTTGTTCCATTATTTTACAATAAAAAGCCCCGCTCCGGAATACGGAGCGGGACTTAAAGTTCCATAGTCACGATATAATAATTGTATTATGCCACTGCAAATTTAGCAACTACGTTTTCGAAATTTTCATTCTTTCCACCGTAGCAAACCTGAAGATTCTTTTTTACGCCAAGTCCAATCATACCAAGCAATGACTTTGCATCAATGAATGTTCTGTCGCATTTTACATCAATATCAAAATCACAACCACCTGCTGCACGTACAAAATCCTTAACTTCATCCATATCTGATAACCGAATTACTTTAACAGTTTCATACATAATCCAACACCTCTTTCTACCTTTAAACAACATACTTTTATTATCATCCCCAAGTTTAGAAAAGATTATGCCACTTTTTTTCTCATCTGTCAAAGTTATGCAAACTTCGCATTTCTCCGGTTTTTCCTGCATAATGACGGTAATCGCGCAACCGTTTCCATCAGATTCTTACCGTTTTTTTTCGTGTATTTATATTTATACCTGCTATCTTATGCAATTTCTCCAAAAAATTGCCTTTCCAATCACCAAAACAAGCATTTTTTGATGAAAACTATTTTTATCAAAGTGGTTTCCCACTTTTTTTCAGAATATCCACATATAATTCTCCGATCGGACTGACCTTTATCCCCTTGTGCCGGATATAGCCAATCCGCATCTTTTCGCTCTCTGCCAGCGGCACTGCCGCATAATCATTTCCGTTTAATTCTTCACAGATAATCCCGGAACAGAGCGTATAACCATTCAGCCCAACCATCAGATTCAGCATGGTCGCCCGGTCATCCGCATGGATCATCTTCTTATATTCATAGGTACTTTTCATCTCTTCGGCAAAATAAAAGGAATTATTTTTCCCCTGTTCGAACACAAGACATGGATATTCCTGCAGTTCTTTCATGGAAATTACATCCCTTTGTGCCAGCGGATGTCCTTTCCACAGATATACATAGGTGTCACAGGTAAACAGTTCTTCAAAAATCACATCATTTTCCTTGAAAAGTTTCTGGAGTACTGCTTCATTAAATTTGCTCAGGAAAAGAATCCCCAGCTCACTTTTCATGTTACGCACATTTTCGATTACCTGATTCGTCTGTGTCTCATGCACGGCAAATTCATATTCTTCCATTCCCACCGCCTTGACCACTTCCACAAATGCCTTGACCGCAAAGGTATAATGCTGCATAGACACGGAAAATTTTTTTTTGGATGCAGACGAAATATAACGGGATTCCAGCAAATGATACTGCTCCACGACCTGCTTGGCATATCCGATAAATTCCTCTCCCTCTGGTGTAAGCACGATTCCCCGGTTGGACCGGATAAAAATGGTGATTCCTGCTTCTTCTTCCAGTTCGCGCACAACCGCAGACAGATTGGGCTGTGAGACAAACAATTTTCGGGATGCTTCGTTCATGGAACGGCTTTCTGCAATCGTAATTACCTGATGTAACTGCTGTAGGGTCATATGTCTTACCTCTTTTCCTTAAGCAAATGATCTGTTATATACCGGACAAGGATCTGAAGTATCCATGCAATCACAATGGAACTGCATACCAGCACCAGTTCGTAACGCAGATGGCATGTATGAAATGCTGCTCCCTTCATAAATTTTCGTATGGTAACATGTACCAGATACAATTCCAGCGAATGAGCACCAAACCATTCCAGTATTCTTATAACCGGGCGCATAGATAACTGGGAAAAGATCCAGGCAATTCCCGCACAACATGAGATATTAAAAATTCCGGTCACATACCTTGCAAAAATAGGAGATCCACTTGGAAGCATGGTGAGCAAATAGCCGGATAACGCAAAAAGAATCAACCATTTCCAATAACTTTCCCTTTTTTCATAGCTGGATCTGCCATAAAAACAGCCCGCTATAAAAACAGGCAGACGAAGCAAAGCAATATTCACATTTCCAAACATATCTTTCTCATATAATGCAATTACAAGTGCTAATACTGTAATAGCACTTACAATAGAAAGCAGACGGATCTCTCCATCTATTGCGTCCCGTGCGCTATCCACAATCTGAAAGATATAGGGATAAATCAGATAGCATAACAGCATAAGTCCAATATACCAGTAAAGCCTGTCTCCATCACTGAAAAATGTGATAAATGTGAAGTCTTTTATGGCTTCTCCCCATCCTGTTTTATCTACACAGACATCCAGTAAAATATAAGAGGGTACGGCTACGATGCAATAAGGAATCAGAATTCTTTTTAATCTTCTTATGTAAAAACTTCTAACATCTGATCTTTTTTTCATGGAATAGTATAACCCCAGACCAGAAAAGAATAAAAAAGCATCCACACTTGATGATGAAATATATCTCCAAAAGAAGGAAATCCAGCCACTAAAATGATAGGAATAATAATGACAGTCCTCCGTAAAATGAAAAACTATAATCAATATGATGGATATTCCCATTAACGCACCCCGATATTGCGAAAGCACGCTGTTATTTGTTTTTTTCATATAATTCTCCTTTATAAAAGTTCAATTTCCGATAATCACTATGACGTTTGGGTAGTTTATTTATCCATTGACACCAAACAAACTTTCTTCCTAATCCGAACTTATCGGAAGTTGTATCTTAAAAAAATATACCACTCTGATATAAAGTTAACGAGATTCCGGTATCCCTATTTCAAATTTTGAAACCAGATTTATTTAATCCGTTTCTGAATATCTTCAACAGACGGCAGTTGCTTTTCCAGATCATCCGGCAGGCTGCTGGTTATTTTGTATTCGCTTACACCAATCAGCTTTGAAATATCTTTGAGCGAATATTCTGCAACCACATTATTCTTGCTTTTGCACAGAAGCAAACCAATAGATGGATTATCCTGCTCTTTCTTCAAAATGCCGTCCACGGCTGAAAGATAGAAATTTAACTGCCCGGCGTATTCGGGTCTGAAGTCACCGGTTTTCAATTCGATAACAACATAACAACGAAGGTTCAAGTTATAAAACAGCAAATCAATGTAAAAATCATCACCACCTACATTCAAGTGATACTGATTTCCCAAGAATGCAAATCCTGTTCCAAGCTCCAGAAGTAGCTTTGTGACTTCCCGAACCAGCGCCTGCTCAATATCCCGTTCGCGCATATCTTCCCGGAAAGAAATGAAATCAAATACATATGGGTCTTTCATGGTCTGCACCGCAAGTTCACTCTGTGGAGATGGTAGACGGTGTTCAAAATTTGTGACTTTTTCTGCCAGAACCTGTCGCTGATACAAGTTGCTTTCAATCTGATGGACAAGAACATTTCGAGACCAGCCATTCTTTACTGTTGCATTTGCATACCAGATATGTTCTTCCGCAGTTTTGACCTTATCCATCAAAGCAATATTATGATACCATGTAATTTGTGCAAGCACCTCTTGCACAATTTTTCTATCAGAAAAACGGGCAGCAAACTTCGCCATATACTTCAGGTTTCGGACGGAATACCCTTTTCTTTCTGGAAAAGCTATCTGAATATCATAAGAAAGATTATCAATGAATTTGTTTCCCCATGTTTTATATTCGTTAATGACCGTTCCAATGTCATAATACAAGAGCAGTAAATCTGAATTCACATGAATCGTTGCACGGTATTGTGCATCCTTGATTTCTTTCTTGATGTTTTCAATAACAGAAAGATATTCTGCTGTATTTATTAGCACACGCATCGCCTCGCTTTCACATAATTCTCATCGTTATTTTTCTCTTTATACTATACTCATATTATAAGTATATTTCTTTATTAAAATAGTTTCAAGCTAAAATACAATAGAGGGGTACATTGGCAAGATACGCATTTTTGGACTACACGTCCAAAATACGCCTTGTTAGGGGAAAATTCCCCTAAAACCCCTAAATATAATATGTGCAATGACTTTACACGGACTTTATACATGCACCCGAATATTTATATTTTACACAATTAGTGGAGAATAAATTTCTGAAAAAATATATGATAAAGAAAAAACACCTGTTTAGGTGTTTTTAAAGAACAGGGGATGAGAGAATCGAACTCCCACCAAAGGTTTTGGAGACCCCTATCATACCATTTGACCAATCCCCTATATGAGAAAACAACGTAGACAAAGTACGTTGCTAACTTTCTATCAAATTATTTGTACTTTCAAAACTTCATACAGATTCAACCGCTTTTTAATCAAGCCCTCGACCTATTAGTAACAGTCAGCTCCATGTGT
>NZ_QTYW01000018.1:0-473 GCF_003462365.1 Roseburia sp. TF10-5
CTTGGCAACAACACGCTAAGGTATAACCAAATCCACAAAAAAATTCCAGCTATCACTGATAAAATGCTGGCTCAGCAGTTACGCGAACTTGAAAACGATAACCTAATCATTAAAAAAATATATCCTGTAATTCCTCCAAAAACAGAGTACAGCTTAAGCGAGTTAGGCAAGACACTGATTCCTTTATTGGACTCTATGTGCGAATGGGGGCAACAATTTATGCCAGACTAAGATTTATCAAAATAACATAAAATTCAAAGAAGCGGCAACTCCTCAACAACCTGTTGACGATTTTGCCGCATCTTCATTTTAAACTATTTTACCATGATGTTTACGCCATTGCAGGCTCTTTCTTCTTAATAATCGCCTCAACTTCATCAACACCTGTTTCAGCTACATCTGCGATCTGATCCAATGTATAACCCTTTTTATACATATTCAGAATAAACTTTTCGCTTGTTTTTTCAGTAGCT
>NZ_QTYW01000018.1:483-69817 GCF_003462365.1 Roseburia sp. TF10-5
CATATTCAGAATAAACTTTTCGCTTGTTTTTTCAGTAGCTCTTTCTTCAATTCCTGTACTCAGATTACACATAATTCTCACATCCTCTCTAAATTCTTGACTGATTGGAATATTATATTCATGTTCTATAATATCCAATTTTTCCTGTTCTTTCAATTCGCCTGAAAGCAAAGTCCCAATCAGGCGGTGCATTTCATATTTTTCATCATGTTCCGGAATCTCATTTGTGATTCCTATTAACACAATATTTAACAGATCGAGATTACCTTTCCAGTTACATGGTTTTAACATCTCATCTTTTGTCAAATGGATGTGGCTTAAGCTGTTATCATCCATGTTCATACATATCCATATGCTGAATACCTGCTTAATGTCGTCGTAGTTAGTATTTACAAAATCTCTTTCCTTTTGTGACGAAATCAGCCTACTCACATAAAAGATTGCCCGATTTAAAATTTTATATTCCGTCGGCTCATCCTTCTGAGCCTCAATATTCACAATAATCTGCGAAAGTCCATTTTTTGTGTCATCTACGGATGGCATGCGGATATAAAAAATAATATCAAATCTGACTAATCCTTCATTAATTTCAGCATTTTCCGTATTAAGACCTACGATACGCTGTCCTGCAGCATCTGTTTTTTCCATATTTGCTAATCCCGGCTCAACCGGAACAACGCTAATACTCGGTTCGCCTTCGATGTATTTCACAACATCTTCCGGCTTCATTCCTTTAAATTCATCGACTGTTTTCACCAGAATATGTGCTAATATAATCTTCTGTGCCAGTAACCTTTTAACACGAGTATCATATTGTGCCTTATCTCCTGCTGCATTCACAGCATTTGCTATTTCTGTATTCAAGTCGGCATCCCTCCTTTTGTATTGTGCATAACACTTCTAAAATTCCGCAAAAGGCTCTCTGCCTCAATATCATTATAAGCGAGGAACTTTACGGAATCAACTGAATTTTCTATGAACTTTTTCATACCTAAAGAAATACCAGAATTTTCAAAAAAGTATAGGAACAATCAAATGGTATTTGTCAAGCAGAAAAAGAAAACCATGCGATATAAAAATTTTTAATTTCTTTAAATTTACCATAAGAGCTGTTTGTCGAAATCCGCGCAGATATCAGGATCAATAAAAGAGCCATCCAGATGGATGACTCTTTTATCTAGTGCTTATTTAATTGATCGTGCAAGCGCTACCGTTTCAGCATCTATGCTTCCCACGGAACTGGTGTCAGGCACCTCGTTCCCTTTTATAAATGACCGGCACATCATATCCGAAAGTTTTCTTTCCATTCACTTCCATACTTTCGGACACCTCCAGACATGTCTCCGAGAATCTCTCCCATAACCGGAATGTCATCACAGGGGTAAACTGACTCACACTTCCCCCTTCCCAGACACCATCCTTTTCCTGATACAATGCCGGGGTAAACTTCTCAGATCTTTTCAGGTCACTATATTCTACGTTCTTCATGGAAGCATAAGAAAACGTATTTTTGTCTTCTCCTGCCGGAATATTATTTATCTTATCATTACAGACTGTATTCACATGTCTGGCATACGGAAATAATTTTCCTGCAGATTTCATTTCTGTAAATTGTTCTCTGTTATCAAAATGCCCCGTCATAAGCTTTACAAATTTTCCATTTTCATTATAATGCCCTGCCTCTATAATATTTTTGTTTTTAAAATAACAGTTGTAGTCCCATTGCAATCATCCACATATATGCACAGGTTTTTGGAATCATTAATAATCCCACCTTTGGTTTCGTTTTACTAAATAAAGTAACCGGCAGATAACAGCCAAAAGAAATTCTCTTCCCCACCCCCCTACAATCGTTCTTTTTAGAACGATTGTAGGGGAATATTTCCGGTATGTCAAATGTTTTTTGCTAATATGTCTTCGCCTTTAATGTTCCAATATATTCCCCATTATTATAAACAAACGGTCCGGCTTCTCCCTCTTCTCCGAAATATTCCGGTCTCAATGACAGAATATTGAGCAATTCATCCACCGTCTTCACCTTTGTTGCCTGATATGGTTGTTCAAATGCAATCTTTTCTACAAATAAGTAATCGTCCCTGTCCTTTATCAGGATACCTGTATGACCCACGAAAGTAACATCCGAATACGGGTCATATATCACGATACTAAGGAGCGATATCCTGTCACTGTCTATTTGAAATCCATAATGTTTCCAACTATCCGAAAATGCTGTTTCCGGATGTTTTTTATCCGCAACACTCTTTTCTCCATAGAGTGTGGTAAACATATCCCGGTTCTCTTTTATGGTTTCATACCTTTCCACATTATCTATTGCTTCTGTATCAAACATTAGATAAGTACCTTCATAATTGTCTTCCGTTGATTCTGCGTGAAGCAGACCATCCAGTAAGAGAAAGGCTGTCATTCTGCAGTCCGTGTCGGAGTAATCATGATTCTGTTCCCAGCCATCCATACATTTGCCGATATCTGCTTTCATGTTTTCCGGATCAGACCAGACATCCTCAAGCTTTGCATTCTTCCCGGCCGAATCCGCAAAATCAGTTACCCATTCCCGGAATGTATCTACATGGGAAGCTCCCGCGGTATCCAGTTCTTTGCAAATTTCTGTAATGGTATGGTTTCCTCCCATATAAGTTGCAGCCGGTATCTTCTGTTTCTGTGCACATGCCCCCAGCATCAGGCACAGGAGCATAACAACAGCTGATAATTTCATTGCCGTTCTGGTTTTATTCTGCCTGTTCCATAGATTAAACGCTCCGCCACAAAACATCCTGCCAATTATAACTGTGATCCGTTTCTTCCTCATCCATAAACCTCTTTCTTATGATCCTCATATTTTACATATTTTTTAAGATTACCTTACGGTTTCATTTATGTAAATAGTATGGTTTCAAAATTAAAGAAATATTTATTTTTATTGCTCTGTTTTTGGAACATTCAGCAACGCTTTCGGCAGATATCACATCTGTCCTGAAAAGCAAAGTAACCGAATGAATTGCTTCTTATGCCACATGGATTCAGGTTTTATTCGGAAATGTTTTGTTATTCTTTTTTACTCCGTCTCCCTCAGCCGCTCCACAATCGTCTGCTTTCCAACCACACAATAGACCACAAGCGGAACCCCCGCGCCGATCACGGTAAAGATCAGTGCCGCAAGCACGACCGGACCGATGGTATACTGAAACCGGAAAAACCAGAACATTTTTTCAATCATCTTTCCCATAAACGGCTCAGATGCCACAACAAGAATAAGCGAAATGACAATCGCCGCAAGCGTATACAACAGTCCCTCATACACAAGCATCCGCTTCAACTGGCGTCTGGTCATGCCAACCGACTGCAGCACAGCAAACTCCCTGCGCCTTGCAATCATCCCCGTGAGGATGGCATTCAGGAAATTTAATGTTCCGACCACGGCAATCACGCCGGAGAGAACACCTCCAAGCAGCAGAAACATCCCACGGAACGAATCAAACTCTTTTTCGTAGGAAAACTTCGATTCATAGCTGTACAGCGGCTCGACCTGTTCCGTATAATTTTTCAAAAAACTTTCCATTGCTCTTGCACTCTGATTGTTTTTCATATCAAACATCATATGCATGACATCTTTTGTCCCGGTATCTTTGATAAACGTATCGCTTCCAAGCACAAACTGCGGCGATCCATAATACCGGCAGCTCATCGCGGAAGGCACCAGAATCTCTGCCACCACCGTATAGGTTTTTTGTGTATAATCATCTGCTTTCATGACATAGGCATCTTCATAATCGTCAACCTCATCCTCCAGGATCTCTTTTCCACTCTTTGCGTCAAAGTATTTCCAACTGTTTACGTACCTGAGTGTCACCTGATCGCCCACCCCGGCCCAGTTACTGTGATCAACTTTTTTGTTATAATCATCCTGCTTATAGACTGCCGCAATGGCATTCTCCTGATCCAGAGCTGTGACATCGCCTTTGAGCACCTTTACTTTCTGAAGCGGGAATGCATCCATTCCATACAACTGAATATCGTCATAATAACTGCCATCATCTGCCTGTTCCTTCCAATTGAAATAACCCTTTTCCTGCTCTTTTGTCATGGTATGTCCCATGGATGTAAAATACGCCAGCATATCTTTTTTCTTTATTTTTTCCAAAACCCGGGTTGTCTGTCCGTAGACACATCCACTCTCTTTAACCCCATTTTGCGCGAGCACGGTCTGCATTGCAGAATCTTCCACCGCTTCATCGGAAGAATGAAATCCTTTCTGCACGTTAAAATAATCCGCATTGGCAAACACAAAATCGCTCACACAGAAGTGTTTCAAATACAGATCCATATCAAATCCGTTTGCAAACATAACGGTCAGATTTAAAAGAACAACCGCAAGGGAGAGGGAAATGACAACAAGAACCGTTTTCTTCCGGTTTCGTCCCACATTTGCCCATGCCATACGCCCCAAAGACGCCGGCTTTTTTGCCGCTTTTGCTTTTTTTCGGCCACAGTCTGCCTCCGTATAGCGCACCGCTTCGACCGGGGATACCTTTGCAGCGATCCGCCCCGGCTTATTGCAGGATAAAAATACGGTGACCAGTGAAAAAAGTGCTGCTCCCACAAATACCCACGCATGCAATTTTACAACCGCTGTCGTGTAACTCGTCTGTGCCATGACAGCCGGTGCCAGTCCCACGCCGATTCCAAATCCCAGAAGAAGTCCCGCCGGAATTCCAATGGCTGATAAAAGGACTGCCTGCAGCCGGATGATCCGCTTGAGCTGCCGCCCGGTCATGCCGATCGTTTTTAACAGTCCGTAGAAACGGATATCGTTGGCAACGGAAATCTGAAACACATTGTAAATGACCAGGTATCCGGTAAATACAATGAGCACAAGCAATGCCACAATGGCTGCAATGCTTTCCGGATTCAGATTGCTGCTCGACTGCGCACCGGTATAGCCCCAGTTTACACCAAATGCAATATAGCCCGGTTTGGAAGCATCTTCTGACTGAAATCCACAGTCTCTGATCACCTGCCGCATATCTTTTTCGATATGAAGTGCATTCCCAAACATAACGTCAAGTGTCCATTTTCCACACTCTTCTTCCTCCCCGATCTCCACATGCTGCAATGTCTTTTTCACGTAACTTTTCGGCACGATCACATGGCTCGCCTGGGAAACTCCGTTGTAATCCCACCAGCCGGAGAGAACAAACTCCTGCGTCACCGTTTTCGGTTCTGACTGAACTCCTCCGATCTGATACGTCACGGTAAATTTGGTGCCGATTTTTGGCTGTACTCCTAACAGTTTTAACACCCGGGTATCTGTCATCGCCTCATTGCTTCCCTCTTTGGGACGATGTCCGTGCGTTGGTGTGCAAAAATAATGTTTTACTTCATGCGCATCCATATAGCTGACTTCCACCTGTGTCTTGCGAAATGCATCCCCGGTTCCCATTCCTAAAAACAACCGCGCACCTGTCTCCCGAATGAGCGGATCTTTTTTTAAGGTTTCCATCTGTTCTTCCGTCAGTTTCTTAAAAGACCCGTGCGCATCGCCTCCGACCATAAGAAAGTTGGACTGCTGGAACGAATCGTTGATGGAAATTGCAATCGTAAACAGCGCGGTAAACAGCATCGTGGTCAGCATAATTGCAATCACGGCAATCAGGTTTCTCATTTTAGAAGCCCGCAGACTGCGCACGGCAATGGTGCGCACACAGGCACGGTTTTTTACCTGTATCATAATGCCTCACCTGCTTTCCCGGTCACAATCCGTCCATCCTCGATACGGATGATCCGGTCTGCGAGCTGTGCAATCTCCTCGTTGTGTGTGATCATCACAATGGTCTGCGAAAATTTGGTGCTGGTCGTTTTGAGCAGCCCCATCACATCCTGTGAGGTACAGCTGTCGAGATTTCCGGTCGGTTCATCTGCTAATAGAATCGCCGGTTTGGCTGCGAGTGCCCGCGCGATCGCCACACGCTGCTGCTGTCCTCCCGAAAGCTGGTTTGGCAGCACGTTTAATTTTTCTTCCAATCCGAGTGCCTCTGCGATCTCCCCGATAAATGCATTGTCCACGGTTTTTCCGTCAAGCTGCAATGGCAGCACAATGTTTTCATAGACAGACAGCACCGGAACTAAATTAAAGGACTGAAAGACAAATCCGATTTTTCTTCTGCGGAAAATCGTCAGTTCTTCATCCTTTAATGCAAAAATGTCCTTGCCGTCCACATAGACTTTGCCGGATGTTGCCCGGTCGAGTCCGCCAAGCATATGTAAAAGCGTCGATTTTCCTGATCCAGAGGTTCCTACCACCGCGACAAATTCTCCGTTTTCCACCAACAGGTTTACCCCCGCCAGCGCGTGCACGGCGGTCTCCCCCGTGCCATACTGTTTTTTCAAATCTCTGGTTTCCAAAATGACCATCCTGTAATCTCCTTTTGCTCCTGATTTGGCATTTCCTGCCTTCTTTTAAGATTGTCGCACAGAATTCTTTCGAGAATCTGTCCCGGAAACAAAAGATTCTTACAGTTTTGACACAATTGCCGTTGGAAAATACAGCCCAAACGTTGAGCCTTTCCCCGGCGTGGACGAAAGCCGGATATATCCGCCCTGCTGCTGCATGATAAAACGTGCCAGATACAGCCCGATCCCCACACCGCTCTTTTCGGCAACCGCGTTTCCCCTGTAAAAACGCCCAAATACCGCCGCATGCTCCTCCTCACCGATGCCGATTCCCGTATCCGTCACTTCCACGCAGGCAAACAGTTCATAGGAACAGAGTTTTATGGTAATCCCTCCTGTGTTCGTATATTTGATCGCATTATCGAGAATATTTCCCAGTGCTTCCATGGACCATTTCTTATCAAAGTACGCATAAACCGGTGCGTCTTTCTCTGCTTTTTTCGTCCCGGAAAACGCAATCGAAAGTCCTTGGGCGGCTGCTTTTTCCCGGTAACTTTCCATACCGTCTACCACCAGTTCTGTCAGCGGCTGCCGGATTGGATGCAACACAAAAACGCCTGTCTCAAGCCTTGAAAGTTTGACAAGCGCATCCATTAAAAACTGTAATTTTTCACTCTGCTGCCGCAGCTTTTTTACGGAATCCTGTGCTGCTTCCCCCAGCGGTTCTTCCTCCAGCAGTTCCGTATACAATAAAATATTTGAAAGCGGCGTCCGCGTCTGATGGGAAATATCTGCAATCAGTTCCTTGATTTTTTCCCTCTCCACGTCTATGCTTCGCACCGAAAGTTCCGATGCCGCCAGATACTGCGCCAGACGGTTTTCCAGCGACGACTGCCGCGACTCATCAAATGTGGTCTCGGAAAAGGTGCCGTTTATCGCCGCCTCAAGCATATCGGAAAGTCCATCCATCACCTGTTTCTGCCGGTGTCTGAAGAAAAGTGCTGCTGCAAGCACACTCCCTGCCGCAAGCAATATAATTACAAAATATCCGATCATACTTCCCATACATATCCGATCCCATACACGGTCCGGATCTGCTCCTTTGCCTGTAATTTATCCCGCAGCCGCTTGATGGCAACCGAAAGCGCATTTTCATCCACGTACACCGCGCCATCGGTCCAGATGCGATCCATCAAAGTTTCCCGCGGCACGGTCATCCCCGCATGCTGCACAAGAAGCGCCAGAAGTTTCTGCTCGGTTTTACTTAACTCCACTTCCTGTCCGCTTACGGTAAAACGCATATTTGTAAAATCAAACTTCCAGATACTGCCCTCCCAGATCTGTGTGTTTTTTGCGCTTTCTTTCTGCATCTGCGCCGTCCGGTTCCGAAGCTGGGTGTTTACCCGCGCCCGGAGTACCGCCAGACTGAACGGCTTTGTGATGTAATCATTTGCTCCCTGCTCCAGTCCGCTTACAATATCCATTTCCAGATCGTTTGCCGTAAGTAAGATCACCGGAAGATCCGAGGTTCTGCGGATCTCCTGCAGCAGATCAAAACCACTCCCATCCGGCAGATTCACATCGAGAATCAGCAGATCTGTCTGGTTCTGGTGCAGATGCTGTCTGGTCTCCTGTATGTTTTTACAACATAGCACCTGCCGGTTTTTCTCCTGTAATGCGCGCTGCAGTCCCTGTGCGAGTGCCATATCGTCTTCCGTGATCAGAAGATGCATGATTTTTTCTTCCATTGGTTTCTTCCTGTTCTGTTTAGTTTTGTTGCGGGATTTGTTTCAATCCTGCAAAAAGACGGAGCTTAACGCTTATTGCTTTTTATCATTTTCAATCACACAGGAATGTTCTTTCGTCTTCTTATCATAATTGATTCCTACGAGCAGAATATTTCCTGTATACTGCTCTAACGATTGCGGATACTTTCTGTCTTTTATCTGTTGTAAGGCGGTATCCGCAGTTTTATTCCATTTCAGTTCCACAACCAGTGCCGGATAATCAGCTTTATATTCCGGTTTTGGAATATAAACAAAATCCGCAAAACCACGGCCGGTCGGCAATTCCCGGATGGGTTTAAAATAATACTGCATGGAACTTAAGTATGCGATCGTAAGTACACTGCTGAGCGAATTTTCATCATGGTACATAATCGTTGAAGAATACCCGGTATGAATTTTCTCAATCCCCTTTGCAACCTCCATTCCATCTTTTTCCAGCGTTGCATCTAATAACGCTGACGATTCTTTTTGAAATGTCACCATCTCATTCCAACTGGTACGTTTCACTGCATGATTTAACTCGTGCCGGATTTCTTCATTCGGAATAAAAACATGCCGGCTGTCCTGATCATAAGCCAGATATCCCAAATGAATCAGGTACGTAAGCACATCATCCCGATTTGCAAAACTTACCGTGTCATTCTGAAAGGATGTCACATCCACTTCTACGGATGCGCCCGACAACATCTCGATAATTGCAGATTTCAAGCCATCAAAATCCATGTTGATCAGTGGCACAATTGCCTCATAGCTTCCGGTATTTGACCAATAACTTTTATACTTTCCATTTAACATAACACTGACAACGGCCTTCGGATTATATACCTGATAATCCTCTAATAAATAGCCATCATACCAGGATTTCACCTGTTCATAACTGCATCCGTATTGTTCACACAGTCCGTGGACTTCTTCTTCTGTAAACCCGACGTAAGGAGCCATCCGTCCTGCATCGAGCATGGTAAACTCTTCAAAATTGTTGAGCGCTGACTGCGTTTTTAATTTCTTAATCGGTAAAATTCCCGTCAAATATGCTAACGCAATGTATCTGGAAGGTTCTGTGCCTTTAAACATTCCTCTGAGAAAATCAATATATGCCTCCTGCAATGTATGATTCTGTGCCTCATCTCGAATCAAAACATCCCACTCATCAATGATGACAACAAATTTATTGCCCGTAGCCGCTTTGATATAGGACATTGCCCCATAAGCAGTCCTGACCGCATCCGGAATGATCTGTCCGTATGCTTCCCTCAGTTCCTGTAAAATTCCCTCGTTGATATAATCTACAACATGATCTGCATCTTTGGCATCCATCATGCACCACTGTACATCAAAATGAATCACATCATACTTATTAAGATTCTTTTCATATGATGAAACTGTACTTATCTCATAATTTTTAAAGAGCTCTTTGGAATCACATCCCCTGCTGTAATAAGCGGAAAGCATGTCTGCAGTCATGGACTTTCCAAAACGTCTCGGACGGCTGTTACAGATAAATTTTGATGTGGTATTTATCACCCGGTTGGTGTATTCCAGCAAACGGGTTTTATCAATATAAATTTCTGAATTGACTGCCTCTGAAAAAGCCCCGTTATCTGGATTCAAAAATCTTCCCATAAGTACCTCCAAAAAATAATCCGCTATACTATGCATCTAGTATAACGGATTACTCTTAAAAAAACAATTATATTGCCGAGTCCCGATCCCCCATACCGTTTTACTCACACACAATATAGTTGTATTCCCACCGGAAGAACCCAGACAGCCGTGCTCTTTTGCCACAAGCTGCATATTATAAATCAGGATTGAAATAAACTTTTGAGGCAATGACAACTATTACCGGTAATCCCCGGACACCTCCAGATAGCTCCGCTTCCCCATGCCTCCACAAGTCCCATTTGACTGAATATGTTGGCAATACCTTTATTCCTGATTTTAGAATGACCATTCATGACTTCTTCATACAAAAAGCCGAGCACATGCTGCACAACACCACCAAATCAGTTGCCGCCATCCGCGATACGCTCGGCTATGAAAATCCGGAGGCCTTTATCCGTGCCTTCAAAAAAGAATTACACACCACTCCGGCGAAATATCAGCGTCTCTACCGTGACACACTATCTTAAGCCTGAAACTATACCGGATAAATTTACAGATAGGTATCTTCAAACTGACCTACCGGAATCGGCTTTGAAAAATAATACCCCTGATAAATTCCGCATCCCATCCGGGTAAGCTCATCAATTTGTTCCTTTGTTTCGACTCCCTCCGTGATAACGGAAAGACCAAGTGTTTTGGTGAGTGAAATGATCGTATTTATAATGGACATACTTCTCTCTAAGCGTTCCGGCCGGGTTGTCCTTAAAAAGCCCATATCTATTTTCAGCACATCCACGTCCATATCCTTTAGCGTATTAAATGAAGAATAGCCGCTTCCGAAATCATCTATTTCCACCTGAAAGCCGGATTTCCTGAACCGTTCAATCATTTCAAGTTCCCCTGCGGTTCCGGTCATAATTGCGGTTTCCGTAATTTCCAGTTTCAGTGTGGAAGGAATGATTTTATAGGTTTCAACAAGACTGGTAATTGTTTCATATACATCCATATAGTAAAAGTCCTTGGTCGAAATATTTACGGATATATACAGATCGTCCCGCCCGTCTTTCTGCCATTGTGCAAGTTTTTGTACGGCAAGTTCCCACACAAACCGGTCAAGCCGGTAAATCAGACCTGTTTTTTCAAAAACTTCAATAAAATCCCCCGGAAAAATCAGACCGCGTTTTGGATGCTGCCATCGGACAAGAGCCTCTGCCCCCAGTAATTTTCCTTCCGATGTCACCTGTGGCTGTAAATACATGCAGAACTGTTTTTCGGCAAGTGCTTTATCAAAATCACCCACCAGCTGCTTTTCGGCAACGGTATCATGAAATATCGTGTCGCTATAGTATGCAATTGATTTATCATAGTTTTCCCCCAGTGTCTTTATTGCAAGATTGGCTTTATCACACATAATGGATACTTCTTCATTCCGGTCTGTGATTTCATAAACACCGACATAAATATGAAGATGATACAGGTCATTGTTAAATGCATGCCCCATGGTCTGTATCGCATCCATAAAATCCTGCTCTTTAAATTCTTCTTTTGGGATGCATATTGCAAATTTGTCACCACCGGTGCGTCCATAGACACTCCCTTCCCCACATTGTGCTTTAAGAAGATCTGCCTCCATTTTAAGGACTTCGTTTCCTTTTTCAAGACCAAAGAGATCATTGACCAGTTTAAAATCCTTGATATTGGAACAGATCAGCAGCCACTCTTTATCCGGATTCTCATTTAAAATTTCCGATGTTTTCTGGGCAAAATAATTCTTATTATACAATCCGGTAAGCGTATCATGTGTTGCAAGGTATTTTTCTTTCTCAAACGCAATATGTTTCTCCGTATTATCAATCAGATTCAGGAAAAAACCTATATATTCATTCTTTTTATCAAACAGTTTTCTGTATTCGATATCGAAATAATACGTTTTGTTGTCAATAATGGTTTGACCACTCCATTCAAGGGAGGCCGAATTGTTGGTGTCATGTTCTTTTATCCAGCCCTGTACATCCTCCGAGATCCCGGAAAGGGAATCCAGTGAACTGTTAAATATTTTCAATGCACGCTCATTGGCATACACACATTCGTTATTTATATCAAAACATATCACAGCGTTATTCATTTCATTTACAACGATGGACAGTGTTTTATCTACAAGTTCACGCGAAGAACGGTACAGCGTCAGGTAACAGATCAGTATTGCTGCGCATACAAAAAAAGGAAGCGACACATCAATCGGAAATTCTGAAATTCCACATATAAATTTTGATACCGTGATCACACATATTAACACAAGTATCGGCAAATATTTCTTACGGTAAAAATCCGGTATCTGTATAATTTTGATGATAAACGATGCAATAATACAAACTACCAGACCATATGCAAACACATAGTGAAAGTAAAAAATAATGGATTTGTCGGCTACATGATACATATCAAAATTCGGGAATCGCACGGTTTCTATCGTAAATACGTTATGAAAAATTATATTTAAAAACAGTAAAATTCCATCCAGATATGCAATTATGAAACACCCCTTTTTAAACGGTGAAACCTCGTGAAAAACACGTGTATACTGCTGGGAATACTGCAATACATATATCAGCATCAGATCAAAGGAAAACCGATAAAGTGCTTCCATTATATAAGAAAATGTTTCATTTCCTGAAAAAGCAGACAAACCATTGCTAAGGATCGTAACAATTGCAAAAATGAGGCATTTCACAATGGAAGATGCCACATCACTTTTTATTTTTCTGGAATATTTGATACAAATAAGAATTGGTACTATCATCAGGCATAATAAGATCATATAAAGTTTATCCATGAAGACGTTAAACCTCCATTTAATAATAATTTTTATAACACTCCTGTTTTAGGGTAACTCCCTTATTATTTATAATAACCTAATTTCACCAGATTGTCTAATATAATTCCATTTTCCCTATCCTGAAATATGGTAAAAAAGGACGATATGATTTCTCATATCGTCCCTTATCGCCCTCTGTATGGTTTTAGAAATCTGTTAATGTAGCAGCTCTCTTTTCTAAGAATGCTCCCATGCCTTCCTTCTTGTCATGTGTATCATTGACAACGCCAAACAGGTTAGCCTCCATCTCAACAGCGTTCTTGATATCCATGTCATAACCATTGTTGATTGCAGCCTTTGCAACAGATACTGCATAGCTTCCCTTAGAAATAATCTTTGCTGCCATAGCCTTTGCAGTTGGCATAAGTTCTTCCTTGGCAACTACCTTATTTACCAGGCCGATACGGTATGCTTCGTTTGCATCTACATTGTCACAGGTAAAGATCATTTCTTTTGCACGTCCCATACCTACCAGACGGGCAAGTCTCTGTGTACCACCGAATCCAGGAATGATTCCAAGACCACACTCTGGCTGTCCGAAGATGGCATTCTCGCTTGCGATACGGATATCACATGCCATAGAGATCTCACATCCTCCGCCTAATGCAAATCCGTTTACGGCAGCGATAGTAACCTGACGCATGTTCATCAGTTTGAAAAATGGCTCAGAAGCCTTGATTCCGAATGCACGTGCTTCCGGAGCTGTAAAGTTTACCATCTCGGCAATGTCTGCACCAGCTACGAATGACTTGAACTCGTTGCCCTTCTTGTCCGGACCACCGGTTAAGATGACAGCTTTAATATCATCGTTTGCTTCGATCTCGCTTAAGCATACGTTTAACTCATCCAGAGTCTCACTGTTTAATGCATTTAATGCTGCTGGTCTGGAGATTGCTAATACAGCGATTCCGTCAGCTACTTCCAGAGTTAAATTCTTGAACTCACTCATTGTATAAATCCTCCTAATCCTAAATGTCTTTCGTAACGGTATATGTACCTGATTGTCACGAATCATCGACAGTTTCATATGGGATAATCGTAACACTTTGTCAAAAATTTGTCAATCCTATAAGTGTCCGTAAACGTAGAAAAACAGCCGGATTTCCGACTGCTTTCCTTCTATGCAACCCTATGCTGCATATGATTCTTTAAAAACAGATAATCGATGCCATCCACCACCTGTTTATTGACCAGCACAATATTCTCAATGTCTTTTGCAGTATCAATCTTACTGCTTAAATACTTATCATGCATCTTCTGAATATAATCAAACAGTGCCTCCTGGCTGGCAAACTGCCGATGCCCGCATTCATTCAATGCCTTCGGTGCCTCCGTCTTTAAAAAAGCGCGGAGTTCATGTTTGAGATGTTCTTCATAAGCACAGTGTTCTTTAAATCCTCCCGGATAAATCTTATTGTGCGGAAAGGTAAAATAATCTGCTACGTAATGCGTGATCTCCCCCAGGTTCATGTAATACATCCGCTTCCGTTTTGGAAAACGATTCTCTTTTCCATGAATCAATGCATCTATATCCTTCCTGAGTTTTGGAAATGTACCGGTAATCTCATGCCGTTTATAGATAAAAGATGGCTTACAATCCGGCAGGACACTTCCAATATAAAACGACAGCCAGTGTTTTTTCAGCCCTTCGTCCTCTGTGTTTGCTACAATATAACGTGCCAGTGAAATATGTGACTTCTTTCTCATGTTTTCCGTCCATCCTTTCTGAAATGGCTTTTGTGCTGTAACAATTTCCCTGTCATCATCATATATCCAGGGCTTCAAAAAAACAAGAGAAATTTTGGTAAATATCACTGGAAATTTTTGAAGAAACAGACCGCTACTTCTCGTTCATCTGTTTCATATAAGTAATAAACGCCTCCAGTTCCAGCGGTTTTGCATACAGATACCCCTGATAGCAATGACAGCCCAGCGTATCCAGAAGATCTCTCTGCTCCCTGTTTTCCACAAACTCTGCAATGACATTTACACCAAGTTCCTGTCCCAGTTCAATAATCGAACGCACAATTTTCTGATTCGTATGGCTTTTTAAAAGTGGGCGGGTCAGTGAACCGTCCAGCTTGACTACATCAAAATACTCTGACTGCAGGTACAGCAGGGAAGTATGTCCCATGCCGAAATCATCAATCAAAAGCTTATGTCCCTGCTTTTTGAGTTCTTCAAGTTTCCGGACAACCACATCCGTCTGCAGAAGGATATCCTGTTCTGTAATTTCAATCCAGAGCATGCGGGCATCTATCCCTTTTTGTTCCATTGTCTGCCGGATATATCCCTCAATGTCCCACAACAGGGAGTGCGCGGTAATGTTTACGGAAATTTTAAAATCCGAATCATATTGTGCATGCGTCTGCACAATCCCATCCGTAACCTCATCAATGATAAACCGTTCCAGTTCCGGCAATACCTTTCCCGCCTCTGCAAGATAAATAATAAGTGGTGGATATATCATACCATATACCGGATGGTTCCAACGCAGCAATGCCTCAGCACCAATACAGGTACCATCGCTGTATACCTGTGGCTGATAAAGCATATACAGTTCTTTATTCTTGATCGCATGCTTTAAATCAAGCAGGAGCATACGGGAAATCATTCCGATATGGTCTCCGCGCGTCAAAAACACCGGCTGGTCAATCTGTTCTTCCTTTTCCTGTAATTCGTGTATCAGAACCTGAACATGACGCTTGGCTTTATATACCTCCATCCTCTGATTCATCTTCAGGAACGGAAGGTAAAACAATATCCCTGCCAGAATTCCCACTGCCTGCACGGCAATTCCCTTCCATGAACCGCTGGCAAGATAGCCACCGATACCAACCGGTGCCGACCATACCACCTCATGAGTAAGAACCGGCAGAAAACCGCATACTGTTGCCGCATATGCCAGGCAATAGCACACCACCGGTGTCAGGACAAACGGAACCAGCAGAATCGGATTTAATATAATCGGAATACCAAATGTAAGCATTTCATTTAAATTAAAGACTACCGTAAATGATGCCAGCCCTGCCAGCTTACCGGTACGTTCTTTGCGGAAGAACAAAAGCAATGCAATCAGGACACTGACCGTTGTGCCACAGCCTCCCATTGCCACATACACATCGTAAAATGCCTTTGAAAAAACAACATTTCCTGTGACACCAAAATTATGGACTGCCACTGCCTCCAGAATATGGCTTCCATGCAAACCGAAAAACCACATCAGATTTACCGCAAACGTATAGAGCAGTCCGGAAAGGAAATTACTGTAATCTGCAATATTCTGAAATGCTGCATAGAAAATATGGTTAAACCACTGATAACATCCATAGATTCCGGTAATTCTGCCAATAAGCAGATTCAAGCCTCCCGAACCAGCTGCAACAATACCGAGTGGAATCAGTGTACGGATTGCCGAGACACAGCCTCCCCCCATCCCCGCGGTATACTGTTCCAGCATCAGTTTATGGCATCTGCGCAGCTTTGAAAATGCCATGCAGGACAAATAACCGATAAACATTGCCGCAAAACATCCGGTCGTTCCCAGTCCTGCCACATCAAAATCTTCTGTTCCCAGATTCAGCTGTGCACTGAATGCGGCAAGTGCCACAACCACATACATAACGACATTTTCCAGCGATTCATTTTTCTCCATTGCATAACTGTACGCAATGGTAATCACCAATGCTACAGAAAAAATACCGTATGTTCCCTCATAAACCATTGTAAGGAAATCATAAAACCATCTCCCACCCCCCTGCGTCAGAAACGTCTGGTACGGGGCGACCGGAAAATCACGGACAGCACAGGCAATCCCTCCTGTCAGAACAAGTGGGATTATCATTCCCAATGCACATCGGACGACATGCGAAAAAAAGCTGTTCTCAAATTTCAGCATTCCTCTTTTTAATACTTCTTTCATACCCTCTCCTACCCCAATTGATTCTTCTTGTTTTTTCTTTTATTATCGCTCACTTTCTGACGAAAAGCAACGGAAATGTACAATTTCAACAAAAAAACACCCTATGAAAAGACTTTTTAGGTAATTTCATACGGTGCTTTTTTTATCGTTTTCAATTATTGATTGTCTGATTCTCCCAGCGACTGTAATCCTTTCAACAGCTCCCCGGCATCAATATCACTAAGTTTATTCAGGGCTTTTTCGAATTTTCCCACACCATCACTGCCTTCTGCACAGCCATGCCCACAGGTCATGCAATTATGGGTACATTCTTCCTCTATCTTATTTATATCTCCCATAGGACTGCCTCCTATTCATGTTTTGGAACGATTTTCTCAATTCCTCCCATATATGGCTGTAATGCCTTTGGAATATTTACGCTTCCGTCTTCGTTCAGATTATTCTCCAGAAATGCGATCAGCATACGCGGCGGAGCAACAACGGTATTGTTTAAGGTATGTGCAAAATACTTCCTGCCATCTTTTCCCTTTATGCGGATCTTCAGACGTCTTGCCTGAGCATCTCCCAGATTGGAGCAGCTTCCTACCTCAAAGTATTTCTTCTGACGCGGAGACCATGCCTCGACGTCACAGGACTTCACTTTCAGATCTGCCAGGTCACCGGAACAGCACTCCAGGGTACGAACCGGAATATCCAGACTGCGAAACAGATCTACCGTATTCTTCCAGAGCTTGTCATACCATGCTTTGGATTCTTCCGGCTTACATACCACAATCATCTCCTGCTTTTCGAACTGGTGGATACGGTAAACACCACGCTCCTCGATACCATGTGCTCCCTTTTCCTTACGGAAACATGGGGAATAGCTGGTCAGTGTATATGGAAGCTTCTCCTCGTCGTTGATGGTATCGATAAACTTACCGATCATGGAGTGCTCAGATGTACCAATCAGGTAAAGATCCTCACCCTCGATCTTATACATCATGGCATCCATCTCGTCAAAACTCATAACACCGGTCACTACATTTGAACGGATCATAAATGGCGGAACACAGTAAGTAAATCCACGGTTGATCATGAAATCTCTTGCATAGGAGATTACTGCAGAATGAATTCTTGCGATGTCTCCCATCAGATAATAGAAACCGTTTCCTGCAACTTTTCCTGCAGCATCGAGATCAATTCCATCAAAACGTTCCATAATATCTGTATGATATGGAATCTCGAAATCCGGAACAACCGGCTCGCCAAACTTCTCGATTTCTACGTTGCAGCTATCGTCTTTTCCGATCGGTACGGATGGATCAATGATGTTTGGAATAGTCATCATGATCTTGGTGACTTTCTCGGAAAGCTCCTTCTCCTGTGCCTCAAGCTCAGTCAGACGAGCTGCATTCTTGGCTACTTCTGCCTTTACTTCCTCTGCTTCTTCCTTCTTCCCCTGTGCCATCAGTGCACCAATCTGCTTGGAAATCTTGTTTTTATTGGCACGAAGCTCATCTGCTTCTGCCTGTGCGGCACGCGCCTTTGCGTCCAGTTCAATCACTTCATCAACAAGTGGAAGCTTGTGATCCTGGAATTTCTTCTTAATGTTCTCTTTTACCACTTCAGGGTTCTCTCGTAAAAATTTTAAATCAATCATAATGTCCTCCTATTGATATTATTTTTATTTTAGTGCATTGGCTGAAGTGGGTATTTATCTGTCAATGTTTTGATGATTGCCAGTGCTTTCTCAACAGCCGGCTCACCCTCTTTGATGAGCATGGCAATTGCCTCAGCTACCTGATCAAAATCGTCCTCTTTTAATCCTCTGGATGTAGCTGCCGGTGTTCCCAGACGGATTCCACTTGTCACGAATGGTTTCTGTGGATCGTTTGGAATCGTATTCTTATTGGCAGTAATATGCGCACTGTCAAGAAGTTTCTCCACAACTTTTCCGGTCAGCTCATATGGAGTCAGGTCAACCAGCATCAGATGATTGTCTGTTCCACCGGATACGATCTTAATGTCACGCGCCTGTAATCCCTTGCAGAGTGCCTGTGCATTCTTAACGATCTGTGTCTGATATTCTTTAAACTCAGGCTTTAACGCTTCCTCGAAACATACCGCTTTGGCTGCGATCACATGCATCAGCGGGCCTCCCTGTGTACCTGGGAAAATAGCCTTGTTGAAATTATATTTTTTATTTGTTTCCTCACTGCAGAGAATCATTCCTCCACGAGGTCCACGCAGTGTCTTGTGTGTTGTGGTTGTAACAACATCTGCATATGGAATCGGGCTTGGATGAAGTCCGGCAGCTACCAGTCCTGCGATATGAGCCATATCTACCATGAGTACCGCATTTACCTCGTCTGCGATTTCACGGAATTTCTTGAAATCAATCGTGCGCGCATATGCAGAGGCACCTGCAATAATCATCTTTGGCTTGCATTCCAGTGCAATCTCTCTTACTTTATCATAGTCAATAAATCCCTCATCGTTGACTCCATAAGGTACCACATGGAAATACGTACCGGAAAAATTCACCGGTGAACCGTGTGTCAGATGTCCGCCGTGATCGAGATTCATTCCCATAATGGTATCACCCGGCTTTAAAATGGCAAACTGTACTGCCATGTTTGCCTGTGCACCGGAATGCGGCTGTACATTGACGTACTCACAGCCAAACAGTTTCTTTGCGCGCTCTCTTGCCAGTTCCTCAACTACATCCACGCACTCACATCCGCCGTAATAACGCTTTCCCGGATACCCTTCTGCATATTTGTTGGTCAGAATACTTCCCATTGCAGACATAACCGCCGGGCTCACCCAGTTTTCCGATGCGATCAGCTCAATGTGGCTGTTTTGTCTGTCAAACTCTGCAGTGATCGCTGCTGCAATTTCAGGATCTACTGCCTGTATATCTTCCAGTGTATACATAATATTCTCCTTTTCAACTCTTTTTTCCCATTATACCGAATTCTTCGGTGCAATGCAACCATTCCACTCCTTAGAAAACAAACGGGAGCTGCCGTGCAGCTCCCCTGTTTTTTAATATTTATTTCTTTTTTGTCTTTGCTACTGCTGGTTTTAACAATTTGTCTTTGCCAAGATGCAGTTTCATGACATACCATAATGCAGCTGCAATAAAGATGGAAGAATACGTACCACTGATCAGTCCAATCATAAGCGGTAATGCAAACTCACGGATGGAAGATACTCCGAGGATAAACAGCAGCAATACCATGATGATGGTTGTAATGGAGGTATTCAGTGAACGGGAAAGTGTCTGTGTCAGAGACCGGTTTGCCACCTCTGCCAGTGTTTCCGGTGTCTGTTTCTTCATTCCCTGCATGTTCTCACGGATACGGTCAAAGATAACAATGGTATCATTGATAGAATATCCGACAATTGTAAGTATGCAGGCAATAAATGTATTACCTACAGAAATACGGATCAATGCATAACCTGTCAGCATAACAAGTACATCGTGTACCAGTGCAATAATCGCACTTCCGGCGAAACGGATGTCCTTGAAGCGGAACCAGATATAAAACAGCATGAAAATACATGCAACGATCAGTGCCTTGACCGCATTGGAACGCATCTCATTACTGATGGTAGAACCAATACTCTGGCTCTCGATTGTGGATTCATCCACACCAAACTTGTCCACAAGCATCTGATTTACTTCTTCACGTTCGCTCAGGCTCAGTGTCTTTGTCTTGATTGTCACAACATTGCTGCCGGATACGGTACTTGCCTGGATCGCATTATCATTAATAACCTTTGCGACTTCCGGTACAATCTTGTCCTCTACCTGTTCAACGGTATAATCCTTACCAAAATCTGCGGAAATGGATGTACCACCCTTAAATTCCAGACTGAAATTCAAAGATCCCTTTCCAGCTGCTCCGTAACCGATCATTCCAACAAATCCGGCTGCGATCACAACAAGGGAAAGGATAAAGCATACCCAGCGATGCTTCATGAAATCAATGGTCTTATGTTCTCTTGCACGGCCGTATAATTTCTCGTTTCTGCATCCAACGGCATAAAATGCCAGATTTAACAGTCTCGAAATAACCAGTGCCGTAAACATGGAAACGATCAGGGAGATAATCAGTGTATATGCAAATCCCTTAACTGTTCCGGAACCAAGCCACATCAGCACCAGTGCTGCAATAAAGGTGGTCACGTTACCGTCAATGATGGCAGACATGGCCTTCTGGTAACCTGTTTTGATGGATGTCAGTACGGACTTTCCTGCTGCAATTTCTTCACGGATACGCGAAATGATAATAACATTCGCATCTACCGCCATACCGATACCAAGGATAACACCCGCGATACCCGGAAGTGTCAGCGTGATCTCAAACAGATAGATCAATGCAACAGTTACTGTCGTATAGATTGCAAGACCAATGGATGCAACGATACCGGATAAGCTGTAGTTTAAGATCATAAACAGCATAACAAGGATCAGACCGATGATGGCTGCCTTGACACTGGAAGAAAGTGCCTTTCCACCTAACTGTGCACCTACGACAGAAGACTCCATCTCTTCAAGTTTTAAGTTAATGGCACCTACACGGATAAATGTTGCAAGCTGTTCTGCTTCTTCATAATCCGACATGCCGTTGATAACACAGCTTCCGTCTTTGATTGCACTCTCTACCTTCGGTACACTGATAAAATGGTCATCATAATAAATACCGATGGATTCTCCGGAAGAAGCTGCCTTTGTTGTTGCCTCGCCAAATACCTCTGCGGCTTTTTTCTTTAATGCCAGCTGGACCACCGGCTCCTTGGTGCTGGTAGATGAAGACTGGTTATACGCTGCATTGGCAGACTTTACGTCGTTACCATCCATGATCACCGAACCGTTGTCGATCAGATTCTGAATGTCATAGTTGAGCTTATAGGTTCCTGTAGAACTGTCATAACTGTAGTTTTCATTACCGTCTGCATCTTTCTGTACGATAAAATACAGCGATCCCGGGCTTCCCAGATCCTCAAGTACGGCATTTGCATCATAGACACCCGGAATCTCTACCGTGATACGGTCATCACCCACCGGGTATACGGAATACTCCGTGCTATAACTTTCTGCACGTTCCTCTAACTTTGCTACTGTGTCATCGATATCTTTCTTGGACGGATTTTTGTCTTTAATCCGGTAAGTAATGGATACACCTCCGGAAAGATCAAGACCAAGTTTGATACCTTCGGACTCCGTCTTGTTGTCCGTTTTCTTCTGACTCGTGCTTGTCGCAGTCATAATCGTGCTTGTATAATATCCCAGTCCGATCAGACAGGCCAGGATAATCGCGATTATAGCGACGCCCTTGCTTTTTTTCATTTTTGCTTCCTTCCTATTCCTTTAATTTTCCGCTTCCGCAGCTTTTATCATGATTGCGCATTCGATACGTTTCTTCTGAAGTTCACATCCCAGATCATAGGCATCTGTGATGGTTCCATGGAAATTGTATGAATTTGCAGCACATCCCCCACTACAGTAAAATCTGGCAAAGCACTTACGGCACTTTTCTTTTGCATAGACATTGCAGCATTTAAACTCGTCCTGCAGATTCGTGTTTTTCACGCCATCCCAGACATTTCCCATCAGGAAATCTTCATTTCCGACAAACTGATGGCACGGATACAGATCTCCCCACGGTGTGACCGCAAGGTATTCCGTTCCGGAACCACATCCGGACAGACGCTTGTACACACATGGTCCCCCTTCCAGATCAATCATGAAATGAAAGAAATTGAAAGAATTTCCTTCCCTGTTACGGCGGACCATCTCGGCTGCCAGTTTATCATATTCTTCAAAGAGAACCGGAAGATCCTCTTCCTGCAGTGCATATTCATCGGTCGGCTGTGCGACAACCGGCTCAACAGAAATCTGCTTGAATCCCAGATCTGCCAGATGCAGTACATCCTTGGAAAAATCAGTGTTGAAATGGGTATAGGTACCGCGGACATAATAACGCTCCTGATTCCGGCTTTCTGCAAGTTTCTGGAACTTCGGAACGATCAGGTCATAGCTTCCCGCCCCCTTCCGGAACGGACGCATACGGTCATTCACTTCTTTTCTTCCATCAATACTTAAAACGACATTGTCCATTTCCTTATTTGCAAATTCCATGATATCGTCGTTTAACAACACCCCATTCGTTGTCAGCGTAAAACGGAAATGCTTGTCATGCAGCTTTTCCTGTTCCCGTCCATAGGCAACCAACTGTTTTACCACATCAAAATTCATGAGTGGCTCTCCTCCGAAGAAATCCACTTCAAGATTTTTCCGGTTTCCGGAGTTTGCAATCAGGAAATCAAGTGCCTGTTTTCCTGTCTCATAAGACATCAGGGCTCTTCTTCCATGATATTCGCCCTCTTCCGCAAAGCAATAGCGGCATGCCAGATTACAGTCATGTGCAATATGTAGACACAATGCCTTTACTACCGTCGGGCGCTTCTTAAAATCAAAAATCTTCTGTTCGTAAGCATCTTCCGTAAACAGGTCTCCCTGCTCCTTTAACTGCTCTGTTTCTTCGATTGCTTCTGCAATCTCCTGTTCCGGATACCGGGATTGTAACTGGGCAATGATCTCTTCCCTGGAGTGATCTTCAAATAATGCGATCACGTCATAAGTCACATCATCCACCACATGAATGGCACCGGAGTTTACGTCTAATACAATATCATAGCCATTGTTCTTAAACTGATGAACCACTATAATATTTCCTCTCTTTCCTAAACATAATAAAACCGCGCGCTACGCACGCGGCTTTATTATGCCTTATTTTTCTTACCTTAGCGTTCGGGCTGTGTAAGTAATCACTCCGTGATTACTTGCACTTCTCGCAGGTCTGGTTTCCTACTGTACAGGATGTCTTACATGCAGACTGGCATGATGTCTGGCACTCGCCACATCCACCTGTCTTGATTGTGTTCTGTAACTTTCTTGTATTTAATGTCTTTACATGCTTCATGAGAATCTCTCCTTTGTCTGTTTTTTTGGATTTCCCGTCTATCTGTATTATTATAGCACAGTGGTCACCATAAGGAAAGTCTTTTTTTACAGTCACACAGCCCTTACTTCTTTTTCCACTGCACGCTTCCCAGCAGTGCCCCTGCCGTACACAAAATCAGAATCGTCAGGTTTTCTCCCTCCAGCGCAATCCAGTGCTGTTCCCGTATGCAGGAACAGACATACAGAATCCCGAAAAAAAAGCCTCCCAGCATAACTGCGCAAAAAGGTATGGCACCACATTTACATGCGCGCAGAATTTTTCCACCGATGAGACCGGAAAGCGCATACCATGCCGTAATTCCCACCCGGATCAGTTCCACTGACAATCTCATGGAATAGGAAATCCCGCACCATAACAGAAAAAGCGCCGCGGAGAGCAGACATGTGCCTATAAAGCAGCCTGCAAACTTTGCGACGTTTCTTCCTGTTTTATTATTTATTTGTTCCTGCCCATTCTCCACACATACTTCTCCGGAAATTGTCCTCCTTAGAGTTTATGGGAAATACGGCTCTTTTATTCCATTTTACAGTTCGCAGTTATTTACGGTTCTAGGGAACGGAATGACATCGCGGATATTTGCCATACCTGTCAGATACATCACGCAGCGCTCAAATCCAAGTCCAAATCCTGCATGTCTGGCAGATCCGTATTTACGCAGATCCAGATAAAACTTATAGTCTTCCTCTTTGAGTCCCAGTTCCTGAATACGTGCCAGAAGCTTGTCATAGTCATCCTCTCTCTGGCTTCCACCGATGATCTCCCCGATGCCCGGAACCAGACAGTCCACTGCTGCAACTGTCTTTCCGTCTTCATTGAGTTTCATGTAAAATGCCTTGATCTCCTTTGGATAATCAGTGACAAATACCGGTCTCTTATAAATCTGCTCCGTCAGATAGCGCTCATGCTCTGTCTGCAGATCACAGCCCCAGGATACCTTATAGTCAAACTTGTCATTGTGTTTTGACAAAATCTTGATGGCCTCCGTATAAGTTACCCGTGCAAAATCGTTGTTTACTACGTTCTCCAGACGATCCAGCAGACCTTTGTCCACAAAATTATTGAAAAATGCCATTTCTTCCGGTGCATGTTCAATCACATAATTAATCACATACTTTAACATACTTTCCGCAAGCATCATATCATCTTCAAGATCCGCAAATGCGATCTCCGGCTCAATCATCCAGAACTCAGCCGCATGTCTGGTTGTGTTTGAATTTTCCGCACGGAAGGTCGGTCCAAACGTATAAATATTTTTAAAGGCCATCGCATAGGTTTCTCCGTTTAACTGACCGGATACGGTCAGATTGGTAGGTTTTCCAAAGAAATCCTTTGTATAATCCACGGTTCCATCCTGTTTTTCCGGCACATCTTTTAAATCAAGCGTTGTTACCTGGAACATTTCCCCTGCGCCCTCGCAGTCACTTCCTGTGATGAGCGGAGTATGCACATAAACGAAATCGCGCTCCTGGAAAAACTTGTGAATCGCATATGCACACAGGGAACGTACACGGAACACCGCCTCAAACGTATTGGTTCTCGGACGCAGATGTGAAATGGTACGCAGATATTCAAACGTGTGACGCTTCTTCTGCAACGGATAATCCGGTGTGGAAGCCCCTTCCACGGTTACCTCTGCTGCCTGGATCTCAAACGGCTGTTTTGCTTCCGGCGTAGGCACCAGCTGTCCTTTTACAATGACTGCTGCTCCGACATTAATCTTGCAGACTTCCTCATAATTCTCCAGACCATCTCCATATACAACCTGAATCGGCTCAAAAAAGGTACCATCATTCACTACAATGAATCCAAAATTTTTGGAATTACGGTTACTTCTTACCCATCCGCCGATCGTTACCTGCTGATTTTCATATCTGATCGTATTTTTGAAAATCTCTCTGACATTTACTAATTCCATACTGTCCCTCCGTTAAAAATCTAATCTATCCCTTAATTGTTTTTATTGAACCCTTTAGTTTTCCGATGACTCTGTCGTCTGTGTATCCGGTTCTACGGTAATATTGGCTTTCTCCACAACATACGAAATCGCCTGATTGACCACATACAGCTGACGAAGTGTTTTCTCTCCATCCTCTTTATTTCCAACGCCATAATATTTATATACCGCATTTTCATCTGTCATCTGGCTGTTGCTCGAACTTACCAGATAATCTACAAATGACTTAAAATCATCATCACTGATTGTAATATTTTCTTTTTCCGCAATCCGTCCAAAGATAAATTCAGTTTTGATCTGCTTGGTCATCGGTTCTTTCCACTGTTTTTTCATATCATCCACGGTGGTACTGTTGTTCTTGGCATACTGTTCCAGAGTCTGTGTATCATTGCAGTTGTCTGCTTCAAATTCATACTGGTATTCCTGCAGGCGCGCATCCAGATACTCATCCGGAATCGTCACTTTACATTTATCCAGCAGTTCATCTTCAACTGCGCTGATACTTGCCTGAGACTTGGAATTTGCGGCCTGCTTTTCGAGTACCTGCCGTACATATGCAACCAGATCCTTTTTCGTGGTGATCTTCTGCTCGGTAAATGCATCTGCTACCATGTCATCGGTCAGCGTGTCCATGGTAACCGGCTTATAAATTCCCTTGATTTTGAATTTAAACGTTGTTTTCTTTCCCGCCAGATCGGAAGACTGGTAATTCTCCGGAAAGGTCACATCCGAACTTACTTCATCCCCGACTTTTGCGCCGACAAGCCCATCACTGAATCCATCAATGTAATTTGTCTTCTGTGTGGCATCACAGTTGTTCGCCACATCAATCATTGTGTCTGTCGCAGAACCGCCATCAAACGCATCCCCGTCAAGATATCCGGTATAATCCACCTTGACATAATCATCCTTTTGAACGGTATCACGGTCCTTTACCTCAACTCCGGTGATTCCGTAATATGAAAGCAGTGACATCAGATTCTGCTCCACCTGATCATCTGTCACATCATAATTTCCGGTGATGGTGACATCTATCCCTTTATAATCTGCAAGTTTCGTCACCAGTTTTGACAGATCCAGCTTCATCTGTGCGCTGTGCGGTCCGTCAAACACTTCACTTGCCGTCTCCTGTGTTCCCTGCTGGGTACTTGCCTTTTTATCACTGTCTGTACCACATGCCCCCATGGATAATACCATCGTCATGCACAAAAAAAGTATAACCACTCTTTTCTTCATAATGTCCCAAATCCTTCTTTCTTTCCTTTTACAACTAATTAAACATACCATAAATCCATAGAAAATACAAACAGTAAACGTTGATTTTTACAGAAATCTTTGCTACAATAAATTTTAGTATATAGAGGAGGAAATCCACGATGAAACCAATAGGAATCGTATTATTAGTGATTGCCATTATTCTGGTAGCCGCTATGATTGTCCTGTACTTTCTCGGAAAGAAAGCACAGAAGAAAAAAGAAGAACAGGATGAGCAGATGAAAGCCGCTGCACAGACAGTGACGATGCTGATCATCGACAAAAAACGAATGAAAATGAAAGATGCCGGCCTTCCTTCCCAGGTAATGGAGCAGGCAAACAAACTCATGCAGCGCGCCAAACTTCCAATCGTAAAAGCCAAAGTCGGACCAAGAGTCATGACACTGATCGCAGACGAGCAGATCTACGATGACATTCCGGTCAAGAAAGAAGTCAAGGCAACCGTCAGTGGTCTTTATATCACAGGCGTACGCGGACTCCGTGGACCGCTGGAAAAACCGGTCAAAAAGAAAAAAGGATTCCGTGCAAAGCTTCAGGAAAAGTACAATGAAGCCAATGCCCAGCTGAAAGAATCCAAATCCGGTTCCAGCAGGAAAAAGAAATAATGTGTTTACAGGAAAAACAGGAAAAGGCCTATCTTCCCCATCGGGAAGATAAGCCTTTTCTTTTCATGCAGATTCTATAACGTTGTTCCACAAATCATGATTCTTCCATCTGAAACAGCTGCACATTCTTTTCCAGAACCTCTGCAATATTTTTAAGGTTCTCTGCATTCTGGCTGATATCATTGATAACCGAACCAATTTCCATCATGGAAGCCGAAGTCTCCTGTGTGCTTGCCGCATTTTCCTCTGCGATTGCCGACAGGCTCTGTACCGTATCTACGATCTTATTTCTTGCATCCTCAATCTTTTGTGTCTGTTCTTCTATGGATACCATTCCATGGATGGACAAATTTACGCCTTCATGCATTTGTTCAAAAACTTCTGCCGTCTTTTTCACTTTTTCGTTCTGCTCCTGCATGATTTCTTTCACATCTTCCATCGTATGTACTGCAGTTTCGGAATCTTTCAGCAGTTCACGGATAATATCCTCAATCCGCTTGGCAGATTCGTTGGACTGTTCTGCCAGCTTCTGGATCTGTGCTGCCACCACCGCAAAACCTTTTCCTGCCTCTCCTGCCCTGGCAGCCTCAATGGAAGCATTGAGTGACAGCAGATTGGTTTCATCTGCAATGGAAGCAATCAGCGATGTTGCATCCTTGATCTTCAAGGCAGAATCATTCGTTGTATTTGTCTGTTCATAAATCACATTGATGGACTCGGTTGCCCTCTCATTGATTTCTCCCAGTTCTTCCAGTGCCTTTTTGGCTATCTGTCCGGACTCATTCATCACATCTGCCGTCTCGTTCATGGATTTTACCTGGTTTGTAGAATCCTCAATCATCGTACCCATGGAAATAATGGACTCGGTTGCCCCCTGAGTCTCCTGTGCCTGACTGGTTGCACTGGTTGCGATCTCATTTACTGCGGTCTCCACATTATTTACGTTTCCTGCCGTCTTTACCGCGTTATTGTTTAACGTTTCCGACGCATCAAACAACTGTCCACCCTGCTGCCGTATCTTCTGTACAATTTCCGTCAGAGCCTCTTTCATCCGAAGCACGGCATTTGCAATGCTTCCGACTTCCCCACGATGTGCGGCACATTGTTCCAGTACCTGATCGTTTCGCAGATCCAGCTGTGCAATCCGGTTCACGGAATCTGTAATCTTTGATAACGGACGTGTAATCCGTGTTGCAAAAACAAACGCTGCCAAAGCCCCGAGCAACAGCAGCACACCGGAAATCAGGATTCCCCTTTGCTCCAGCATTAGTGCTGGTGCAAGAAGCTCTGCATCATCCGCCGTGACTACAAGGATAAACTGTTTTTTGCTGGTATAACATGCGGAAAATTTTTTCTCCCCCTGAAATACATACTGCACAGTCTCCGGTTTTGGGATACTTCCCCCTTGTATCTCTTTGAGCATCTTTTTGACAGCCTCGTTTTCTACCGGCTGCCCGATTTTCTCAGCGGTAGGATGATACAGCATCGTTCCGTCAAATCCAACCAGATAGGCATAAGCTGTCTTGGCTCCTGCGACATCTAGCTGCTGTAAAATGTCCTGTGCAGCTTCCGGGTTATCTAAAAGATCAATATTTACCTGCATGGCACTTTCCATCTCCCGTCCATACGAAATGGAAAGATCCAGCAGATAGTTGGAATAGATACTGCGGATATTGCTTTTTACCCCAGGCATAATCATGAGTGTATACAATATTACAATCACTGCCGCCACAAGAATCACTACCGCAATAAACTGCGTTTTCATAGAATGCCAGAAAGAAATTTTCTGCTGCCTGTGTTCCGTATTCATAATGATTCCTCCTCTGTTATCATTTTTTGTATTTTACCACAAATCGGCATTTTTCACAATATTCCACAGCTTTTTTCGTATATTTTCGTTTATTTTTTCTGTTTTAATTACCATTATCTGTTTATTTGACAAGTTTAAATGCCGGATTCTGTTTCGGATTTGCCAGAATCCGGATATGGCAGTCCGCCAGATGCTCATTGTTTATCTCCAGTGCATATTCCACCTCAACCGTAATCTCATTTTCTTTCTCCTGCACATCCACACGGTAGGCATCAATTCCCACCAGCAGGCTGCCGTATGGGGTATTATAATATGTAATATTTTTTTTATTTTTTTCAAAAATCATATGAACGTTGACAGCACCCTTTTTCGTCAGTTCCATATAATTATCACGCACTTTAATCATGTTCCTGGTCGATTCTTTCTGACCTTCCATGACCTCCTCGTACATAAAAAAATGCCTGCCGTTCCGAAAATAATAATCTCCCGGGGAGATCACTTCTATCGTGTCATTCTGTTCGTTTTCTCCGATCTGCAATCCCTTGATGGACAATAATACGTCTTTTGTCATAGCCAGTTCCTTCTTTTCCTTGATATCTTAACACACAATGGCGTGCTTCATTATCATAACCAGTTTAACGGAAATAATCAAGGAATTTCCACCGGATCTGCATTTTTCCAGAATCAAACACATCTGCATATTCTTCCTGCGTCAAAACTTCACGCAGCTCCTCGCCGGAAGATTCATCCACAACCTCATATACTGATCCCTGAAAACACATGTTCGGATACAGCACACACCACCAGTTATGTCCTTCTCCTTTTCCCAGTGTAATCTGCAATGCACGGTATTTACCTGCCGGAAACGTATAATCCCCATACGTTTTCACAGGGAAATCCACATTGGCAAGCCTTGCGCTGGCACCGTATGTATAGCCGCTTTTGCGCAGCGTTTTTTCCGCTGTTTCTATAATTTCGTCCATATGGTCCTGCACAATTTTTTCGGTTTGCGCCCGGTCTGTTACCTTTTTTAGTTTTTGCCCAAGCATATGCCCCACCGCATCCCGAACCTTTAGTTTCACATTCTGGTCGTCCTTGGCATCACTGTTTGCCAGTACATGAAACCGCAGTATTTTTTCTGCAATTGCCGGCTGCAGTGGGTCCACCCTTTCCTTTTCTGTTGCGTGCGCAGTTCCCGCAGCAAGAACCGTTAACATACATAAAATGATAAACATAATTTTTTTCTTTTTCATTTTCCCACACTCTCTTTCCTCTGATAGTAAGAGCATTTCCATTATTTTTCCTGTTTATACAAAAACCTGTCATCCGGTACCCGGTACATGGTTTTCCAGAAGATGATATGGTCTTCTGTTTCCAGATATGGCAGCATAATCTGCAGGATATGGTTTTCCTTCTCGTCCAGCAGCCTGCCAAGCTTAAACAGTTTTCCTGATCCCGCTGATTCCTGATTCTGCAGATACTGTTCCAGATAACTTCCCAGATCCTGTGGCAGATCTTCTTCTGTCTCAAACAATGCCAATGGATCTTCCGCCACACATACATAGATGTTTCTTGGGAAAAGTCCGGTTTGTTTCAGATAAGAAAGAACATCCTCATACCGTCCGGTATCCTCCATCAGATTTTCCCCGAAGACAAGCACTTTCATATGATTGCAGTCTGCCAGTTTTTCCAGCCGGCTATCATAGGTCTGCACACAGCTTTCCATCGTCTTTCCCGTGACAGGCGCGATATTCACACGCGCCTCTTCCAGATCCGTATTATCCTTCTGGCTCAGCTTGGGAAATCCATAACCAAAAGAAATCTGTCCATCCTTTTCGTCCACAACCGCCATCATTGGAAAACAGCGGTCTTCGAGTTCTGTGGCGCTGCATCCGCAAAGCAGCTGCTGCACAGACAATACCAGTGCAACATATTTTTTTATTTTACCCTTCATGCCGTTTTTTCCCCTTTCCCCACAAAAGTACAAACAATGGCAGGAACAAAAACAACGGGATTCCGATATACAGCAGATAATCCCGGAACCATTCCCCATGGCTGCTTTGGTGGAGCATTTCTGCCACCCCGAAAACGGCAACCATCACCCCACAGAGATACCATTTTTTATGCGTATCTTTTTTCCGCAGTTTCTGTACCAGTTCCTGTGCATAAAACAAAAACACAGTCACAAGTGCAAACAGCGTAAAAAACCAGATGGCGATCATAAAGGCATCCAGCCGCTTCAAAAAACTTCCCCTCAGATGGATACTGCTCATCAGCGTAATTGCCGGATATTTCATGGTCGTTAGGGAACGGCTTCCAAAACTGCCCAGCAGGATCACATACAAAACCGCAAGAACACCTATGGCAAACCACATTGCCGCATGCACGGCATGCACCAGCTTCCCCCATTTTTCTTTCTGCACATAGGAGGGAAAAAATGCAAGCAGAAACAATGGCATCAGACAAAAAAAGACTGCCAGACTTCCTTTCATCACCGACCCGGTATCTGCCTGAAAAAAGCCATACAGATATTCCATCTCCAGATCCCCCGCCGCAATCAAAAGCATTCCTGCAAGAAGTACAAACAAAACGACAAACAAAATCTCATACACCCGTGCACGGCTTTCAATCCCGCCACACACGGCATATCCTGCCGTCAGCAATACCAGAATCAGAATCAGGGGAAACGACTCCCCTGCAATCAGCCCCTTTTGTATCACGTCCGAAAAGATATATGCCCCGTATCCTGCCATACCGGTAAAATAGACCAGCAGTAACACCAGAAAAATTTTTTTCATCCATGCCGGCAGAATCCGTTCCATATAAGTGACCAGATCCGTTTCCATCTTTTTTAAAACATATGCAAGATACCACAGATACAGGCTTCCCATGATACCTCCCAGCACAATGGATGCCAGACCGTCATTTCCCGCAAATGCTGCCAGCTGTGAGGGCAGAATCAGCGTACTTTCCCCTACAAAATCGAACACAAACAGCCGGAACACCTGCCGCGTTGATATCCGGTTATTATTTGAAAACATATCGTTCCTCCGTTACTGTTTACTCAGCCTATTTTTTCCGCAGACGTATCCGCTCCCCGCGTTTTGCATAAATGGGTCTTCGCACCATTTTTTTCAGTGGTGCACGCCAGATACTGTCGCGTTCATCATGATAATCATTGACATCTGCCCCCACAAACGGCATGAGATACGGAATCCCAAAGCTTTCCAGCCGCGACAGATGGATGAACACCGTAAGCAGTGCAATCAAAAATCCGAAAAATCCAAGCCATGCGGACAGGACAATCACATAAAATTTCAATATCCGGAATGAAAAAGCAAATTCTTCATTCGGAATGGAAAAGGAACAAAGCGCGGTAAACGCAACCACGATCACCACAATCGGACTGACAAGGTTGGCATCCACAGCTGCCTGCCCGATAATCAGACCTCCGACAATTCCGATCGTATTTCCCATTGCCCCCGGCAGCCGGACACCCGCCTCCCGCAACAGTTCAAAAGAAATCTCCATGAGAATGACCTCCAGTGCCGCCGGAAAAGGCACACCGATCCGTGCCTCCCAGAAGGATAACAAAAGCGGTGTCGGCAGAATCTGTGTGTGAAAATTTGTCACCGCCAGATACAGTCCGGGGAGTGTCATGGCAAAAAAAGCTGCCATGTAACGCAAGATCCGTGCAAACGTTGCCACACCAAACCGATTATAATAGTCATCACTCGTCTTCAGAAAAGAATTCAGGTCTGTCGGCAGAATGAGAGCGACCGGAGAATTGTCGCATAACAATACGATCCTTCCCTCCAGCACCGCAAGTGCTGCCCGGTCCGGTCGCTGTGTCGTCTGAAACTGTGGAAACGGTGAATACCATTTCTTTTCCGCCAGCTGCTCTAAGATTCCGCTGTCCATGACCCCGTCAATCTCATATTCTGTAATTTTTTCCCGGATCTGCCGCAGCACGAATTCATATTTCAGATCTGCCATATACACCAGGTCAATTGCCGTGTGCGAACGCACCCCCTCCTGTACTTCTTCTACTTTAACCCGTGTTGATCGCACACGCTTACGGATAAGAGCCGTGTTGGTTTTGATGGAATCGGTAAACCCCTCCTTCGAACCACGGATCACCTTTTCCGAATCCGGTTCCTGCACCCCCATGCCGGGATATCCTTTGTCGGCAATCTTTAATGCATGTCCGTATCCATCCACAAAAAGGATGGCATCCCCCGTGAGCATCCCCTGTGCTGCATCCTCTATGGTATCGTACGGTGTCACATCTGAAATCCCCATCGCATTCTCATTGAGTACCTGATTTAAGTCTCTGTCCGGCAGCTCCGATAATGCCGCCAGCAGTCTCCCCAAAACCGTCGTTTCCAGCAGCATATTGCTGACTGCCACCTCAATATATGCCAGAAAACATCGTCTTCTTTTTCCTTTTCCCAGACGCATTTCCTTCATTTTAATATCTGCACTGTCTGCAAACAGCTGTTGAAACTGTTTTATATTCTGCTCAATATCGGTCGAAATTTTTGTATGCTCCATTTTTACATTCCTATCTCTTTTCATCCCATAAGGTGCCTGTATACCTAAAAAAAGACAGACACCAAAAGGTATCTGTCCTTACTATTTCCATCTGTTACATAAACTATTCATTTTCTGCTTCATCCTGACACTGGATTACACTTTTTACTGCCACTGCCTGGTTTTTTACATGCTTGTGCATGGCAAGCGTTGCCGCTTCTTTATCCCTGTTTTTCAAGCCCTCCGCAATCGCATTATGTTCTGCGATCAATACCGGATAATTGTCCGGATTTTTGATATATTCCACACGGTATCGGTAGATCTGCTCCCGCAGATTGTTCAATAACGTCACGAGTTTCGGATTTCCCGTTGATTCAAAAATAACATCGTGGAATTTTACATCCATCTCGGCAATCATTTTCACATCTCCGGTCTTTGTACTGTTTTCAAACTGATCTTTGACTTCTAAAAGTTTTTGCAGCTCTTTCTCCGAAATCTTATCACATGCAATCTTTACGGCAAGTTCATCCAGCGCCTCCCGGATTTCCAGAACATCTTCCATATCTTTGAGTGTCATCTTTGCAACCTCTGCCCCTTTGCGTGGCATGGTTACAGCAAGTCCCTCCTGCTCGAGCATACGGATGGCTTCACGGATCGGTGTACGGCTCACCCCAAGCTTTGCTGCCAGCTGTAACTCCATAAGCCGCTCTCCCGGTTTGAGATCTCCTTTTAAAATTGCCTCTCTTAACGTATTAAATACAACATCTCTCAGTGGCAGATATGCGTCCATATTGAGCGTCAGATCATCTGTCATGTTATCGTCTCCATTTCTGTTTGTGTGAATTATTACTTTCTCCTGTTGTTGTAGATCGTGGTCAGATATACCTGTTTTGCAAGACCGGAGCGTTTCATTTCCCGCAGCGCACGCTTTGCCGTTTCTCCATCTTCAAAAAGACCGAATACGGTAGGACCGCTTCCGCTCATCATGGAAGCTTTGGCACCCGAACGCATCATCTGCTGTTTGATCTCTGCAATTACCGGATAGTTTGGTATCGTAACCGATTCCAGTACATTTCCCATATGTGCACAGACACCGTCAAAATCTTTCTCCCGGATATCTTTCATCAGTGCATCAATATCCGGATGGTTCGTCTGTTCATCCAGCTTCAGGTTCTGATATACAAATTTGGTCGATACAGAAATGGATGGTTTTGCAATCAGCACCGGACATTTGATCATCGGCGGAAGCTGCGTCAGTTTTTCCCCGATTCCTTCTGCTAGTGCCGTTCCACGCATAAGACAGTAAGGAACATCTGCCCCGATCTGTACCCCTCTCTTCATCAGTTCCCTGCGGGACAATCCCAGATCATACAACTGATTCATCGCATACAGCATGGCGGCAGCATCCGTGCTTCCTCCTGCCATCCCCGCCGCTACCGGAATTCTCTTTGTCAGTTTTACGGAAATTCCATCTGTAAGCGCAAACTCTTCCTGTAACAGCCGTGCAGCTTTATAGACCAGATTATTTTCATTTACCGGCAAAAAAGAGAGGTTGGAAACAATCTGTATCTCCGGCTCCCGGATCTTTTGAATCTCCAAAAGATCGTACAGATGAATGGTCTGCATGATCATGCGCACTTCATGATATCCATCTTCCCTGCGCCGGACCACATCCAGTCCCAGATTTATTTTTGCAAGTGCTTTGAGTGTTATTTCATCCATTTGTATTTCCTCAGTATTTTGTATACACCGATTGTACTACAAAAAATACAATCGGTCAAATTCTATTCTCCCTGTTATTCTTTCCACTTTCTTCCGAAAAAATAAGTCACAAAATAGATCACAGATGCGATAATTACAATCATTGGGCCGGTTGCAACGTTTGTATAATAAGACAGAATCAGCCCCATGATGCCCGAGAAAACGGAAAAAATTATCGAAAAGACATGGTATTCCCGCATATTTACCGACAGATTTCTGCTCGATGCCGCCGGAAGGATCAGCAATGCATTGATGATCAGAATACCTACCCACTTGATGGAAAGCATGACAATCAGTGCTACAAGTACCGCAAAAACATAATCCATCAGTTGTACCGGAATCCGCTTGCTCTTTGCCAGTGCCCGGTGAATACAGATGGCATTCAGCCAGTTAAAACAGGTGATCCAGAACAAAATCGTAACGATAAAAATAATAACAAGATACCCGATTTCCTTTTTGGTAATGCTCAGAACATCCCCGACTAAAAGACTCGAATATTTACTGAAATTTCCGCCTTTTGACAGGATTGCCAGACCAATCGCAACCGAACAGGAGGAAAAAACCGAAATAATCGTATCGGTTGATACGGTACTTCTGCTTCCGATTTTGTTTAACAGCAGCGCGAATACAACTGCAAAAATCACCATGGAAATATTCGTATCCGGAATTCCGCATACCACTCCTACAGCAATTCCCGTCAGTGCGGAATGCCCCAGGGCATCCGAAAAATATGCCATTTTTTTATTGACAATCATGGTTCCCATCAGCCCAAACAGTGGTGTAATGATCAGTATTGCGGCCAATGCCATCTTCATAAAACCATAATCCATCCAGGAGGTCCAATCAATCATTTGTCTCATCCTCCTTTATCCATGTTTCTTCTTTTCCCGCAGAAAAAATCCGTTCAAATTCGGAACTTTCGTATACTTCTTTTACCGTTCCCTGCCTGAGGACCGTCTTGTCCAGAAGCACTACATGATCCGCATATCTTGCCACGTAATCCAGATCATGTGAGATCAGAATAATCGCAAGGTCATAATGTTTTTTCAGATAATCCATCGTTTTAAAAAAAAGTTCCATGCCATTCTGGTCAATTCCGGATACCGGCTCATCCAAAAGCAGCAGATTCGGCTCATCCATCACCGCCAGTGCAAGAAGCACTCTCTGCAACTGTCCTCCGGACAGATTACAAACCTGTTTGTCGATCAGTTCTTCTGCCTCAAAAATGCGCAGATGCGCTTTGATCTTTTCATATAATTTCCGGTTTTTCGGCAGAAACACCGGATATCTCGACTCATAGCTTGCCAGCAGGTCATAGACACTGACCGGTGTATTTTTTTCGATGTTAATCGATTGCGGGACATATCCGATTTTTAAATTCTGCATCCGTCCGTCTTTGGTATCCCGAAACTCAATATCTCCCGTATGCGGGATGTCCCCCAGCATGGCACGGATCAATGTCGATTTTCCGGCACCGTTTTTTCCGATAATCGCATTCAGCGATCCACAGTGCATATGAAGATTCACATCTTTTAAGATTTCCTGCTCACTGAACCACACCCCCAGATGGTTCACCTTGATGCAGTGAAATCCACACGGACTAATGATCTTTCGCATAAAATGCCTCCTCAAGTATCTCCATGTTTTTTTTCATACCGTTAATATAACTGTCTTTTTCGTAAGTTCCGCGATTCAGCGGGTCCAGATATAATACCTTTGCATCGGACTCTTTCCGGATCGTATCTCCCATACTCTTTCCATACAGTTCTTCTGCAAGAATGTATTTTACATGCCCCTTGCGGACAGCAGAAAGCACATCCGATACTTCTCCTGCGCTGACCTGCCGTTCCTCATCGAGATCCAGCAGATAGTTTACCTGCAGCCCATAGTCCTCAGCGACATAGGCATATGCTTCATGAAACAGAATCACCGACTGACCGGAAATTTCCTGTTTTAATTTCTCCTGACGTTTTTTCAGTCCGTCCAGTTTTTCCAGATATGCCTCTGCCCCATTCTGATAGGCACTGCTTCTTTCCGGATCTGCTCCAGATAATCCATCGGCAATCGTCTGTACCTGTGTCTCATAAGCAGAAACGCTCATCCATGCGTGGGCATTGACATCCCCATGGGCATGTTCTTCTTCTGTTTCCCCCTCATGATGATGTGTATCGTCCTCCTCCCCGGAGAGCAAAGAAATATTCTCACAGGCTTCTATAATTTTCAGATTCGGGTAAGCCTCTGCAACTTCCTTCATAAAGCTTTCAATTCCACCACCATTGATGATAAACACATCCGCCGTACTGAGTAACTTCATATCTTCCGGTGTCAGCTGGAAATCATGCAGGCAGCCGGTCTGCGGCTCACTTAAATTTTCCAGACGCACTCCGTCTGCATCCCCGATTACATTCTCAGCCGCAATATACATTGGATAAAAGGAAGTCACAACCGTCAGTTCCTGTCCATCCGTCTGTTCCTGTGTCTGGCTGACGTACCATCCGGTCAGTCCCATTCCTGCCACCAGAATGGCAAAAAGCATGATTGCAGTATACAAATACTTTTTCTTCATTCTACTTTTTTTTCACTTTCTTTTTCTGTTCTTTTCGAAGTGTCTTTTTGGCTACCGGGCGGTCTGTCTTTTTCCAGCGCTCTTTTTTCTTCGGTTCCTGCGGTGCCGGCTGCTTTTGTTTTGCCTCTCTTTTGGCATTTTCCGCCTCGATGTACGCTTGCGGAAGTTCAATAACGGATTCTACAATCTGCCAGATTTCTTCCCTGCCCTGTTTTGACTCCGCAGAAAACGGAATAACGATCGTTCCCGGCTCTACTTGCAGGATATCCTTTATCATTTGCACATGTTGCAGGATTTGCATCTTTTTTAATTTGTCCGATTTTGTTGCAATGATGATTGGCGCAAATCCCTGATGAACCATCCACTCATACATCATCTGATCATTTTCCGACGGTTCATGACGAATATCAATCAGAAGAAAAACTGCTTTCAGCCGTTTGGATGTATGCAGATAATTTTCGATCATCTGTCCCCATTTCGCCTTAATCTCAATATTTGCATTTGCGTATCCGTATCCCGGCAAGTCCACCAAATACATTGCCTCATTGACATTATAAAAATTTATGGTCTGCGTTTTTCCCGGCTGGGAAGAAGTACGCGCAAGCGATTTCCGGTTCATCAGCGCATTGATCAGCGATGACTTTCCCACATTGGATTTTCCGGCAAAAGCCACTTCATCCAATAGGTTGTCCGGAATCGCACTTGTAATTCCACAAACTGTCTCCAAATTCACATTTTTGATAATCATATTTATTCTCCTGCAAAAAGAATTTGGGCTGCATTATACAAATGCAGCCTTAATTACCTGATCCATATGTTCTACCGGTATGATCTCCATATCTCCAACGATCTCTTCCGAAATTTCGGCAAGATCCTGTTCATTCTCTTTTGGAATACAGACCGTCTTCATTCCGGCATTCTTTGCCGCAAGCAATTTCTCTTTTAATCCGCCAATCGGAAGTACACGTCCGCGCAGTGTAATTTCCCCTGTCATGGCAACATCTGCCCGTACCGGCTTCCCGGTGACCGCAGAAAGAATTGCGGTTGCCATGGTAATTCCGGCAGACGGTCCGTCTTTTGGAACCGCACCTTCCGGAACATGGATATGGATGTCATGTTTCTGGAAAAATTCCGGATCAATATGGTAATCTTCACTGATGGACCGAATATAACTGATTCCGGTCTGTGCAGACTCTTTCATGACGTCTCCGAGTTTTCCCGTCAACACCACACTGCCCTTGCCCGGCATCAGATTCACCTCAATCTCTAAAGTTACACCACCCACACTGGTCCATGCCAGACCGCGCACAATGCCTACTTCATTCTTTTTGTTTTTCTTCTCCGGACGATATTTCGGTTTTCCGAGAAAATCTTCCAGATTTGTGCCGGTTACACGAATCATTTTCTCATCGCCCTCGTAGATTCTGCGGGCTGCTTTGCGGCAGATTTCTCCGATCTGCCGTTCGAGAGAACGTACACCTGCTTCTCTGGTATAAGAAGAAATCACCATTCGCAGCGCTTTGTCCGTAATCTTTAGTTTGCCATCTGCAACTCCGTTTTTTTCAAACTGTTTCGCCAGCAGATGATCCTTTGCAATATGGAACTTTTCGTTTTCCGTATAACTGCTAACCTCTATAATTTCCATACGATCCAGAAGCGGTCCCGGAATATCCTGCATGGAATTGGCACTTGCAATAAACAGTACCTCGGACAGATCCACCGGAAGCTCTACATAGTGATCCCGGAATTTATGATTCTGTTCCGAATCAAGCACTTCCAGCATGGCAGAAGCTGTATCTCCCTTATAATCGCTGCTCATCTTGTCAATTTCATCCAGCAGCATCAGTGGATTTTTGACTCCCGCCATCCGCAGTCCATTGACGATTCTTCCCGGCATTGCTCCCACATAGGTTCTGCGGTGTCCGCGGATCTCCGCTTCATCCCGCACACCTCCGAGTGAAATACGAACATATTTTTTATCCAGCGCACGGGCAATCGAACGCGCAATGCTGGTTTTTCCGGTTCCCGGAGGCCCCACCAGACAAATAATCGGGCTCTCTCCCTTTCCGGTCAGATTACGGACTGCAAGAAATTCCAGAATACGTTCCTTTACCTTTTCGAGACCGTAATGATCCTCATCCAGAATCTTCTGCGCATGCTTTAAGTCTTTGTTATCCTCCGATACTGCATCCCACGGAAGTTCCAGTAAGGTTTCGATATAACCACGGCTTACCGTACTCTCGGATGAATTTCCTGAAATTCCCTGAAAACGCTCAATCTCCTTATGAATTCTTGCTTTCACTTCCCCGGAAGCCTGAAGTTCCTGCAGTTTCTTTTCATACTCCTGTGCATCGGTTTCTGTATTGGATTCTCCCAGCTCTTCCCGGATTACCTGCATCTGCTCCCGAAGCAGGTAATCTTTCTGGTTTTTATCCACATGTTCCTGCACTTTTTTCTGGAAATCACGCTTTAAAGCCAGAATCTCTGTCTCCTGCAGCAAAGAAGAAAGCACCGACTCATAACGTGCTGTCAGCGTGACAGCCTCTAACAGTTTCTGTTTCTTTTTATAACTGATTACAAGGCTGTTTCCCACATAATCAAGAAGTTTTAAAAGATCCGTCTCTTCCTGAACCTGGCGCATCACATCCTGCCCGATTTTGCCATGTACTCTTGCATATTTTGCAAACGTTTCCTGCACACTCAAAAGCATTGCAGACTTTGCCTGCTCCGGAAGCTGTTCATCGTCTTCCTGATCATACACGATCACACGCGCTTGCATATAATCGTCTGTCTGCGTATATTCATATGTCTCTGCGCGCCCGATTCCTTCGATCAGTACACGCATAATATTTTTCTGTAATTTTACGACCTGACGAACCACAGCCAGAAGCCCCACTTCATACAGATCTTCTCCCTGAGGATCTTCTTTCTCTGTATCTTTTTGTGTGACGATAAAAAGCTTCTGGTCTCCTTTCATGGCTTCCTCGACAGCACGCAGGGATTTGTCCCTGCTGATATCAAAATGAGCCACCATGCCCGGCAAAATCGTCATTCCCCGCAGTGCCACCGCCGGAATTGTCAATATTTTATCTTCCACTTGTATCTGCTCCTATATTTCCAGACGCATCCGGTCTTTTTATGAAGCAAGTTCTTCTTTTACTTCTTTCTTCGGGTCCTGCTCAATTCCAAGAATCTCTTCTCCATCTAAAGCAAGATTGTTTTCCACCATCTTTTTATCTACCACACACTTGCTGATGGAATCATCCGATGGGACACGATACATCAGATCCAGCATTACCGCTTCCATGATGGCACGCAGTCCACGCGCTCCGGTTTTGCGCTCTAATGCCTTATCTGCAATTGCTTCGATTGCGCTGTCCTCAAATTCCAATCCTACCCCATCCAGCTCCAGAAGTCTGGTATACTGTTTGATCAGAGAATTCTTTGGCTCTTTTAAAATACGGATCAATGCGTCGCGATCCAGCGAATCTAAAGATACGGTAATCGGCACACGTCCGATAAACTCCGGAATCAGTCCAAACTTCACAAAATCCTGTGGCAGTGCACGCTTAAATGCATCCCCCACATTGATGTCAGACTTTGACTTCACCTCTGCATTAAATCCGATCGCAGAAGCGTCCATACGTGCCTCTACAATTTTCTCCAGACCATCAAATGCTCCGCCGCAAATAAACAGAATATTTGTCGTATCAATCGGAATCAGTTCCTGCTGCGGATGTTTACGTCCTCCCTGTGGCGGAACCGATGCAACCGTTCCTTCCAGAATCTTAAGTAATGCCTGCTGAACACCCTCTCCGGATACGTCTCTCGTGATGGATACATTCTCCGATTTCTTTGTGATCTTATCGATCTCGTCAATATAGATAATGCCGTGCTGTGCACGCTCCACATCATAATCTGCAGCCTGAATCAGCTTCAAAAGAATGTTCTCTACATCCTCTCCCACATAACCGGCCTCTGTCAGTGTCGTAGCATCTGCAATTGCAAACGGTACATTAAGTACACGGGCAAGTGTCTGCGCCAGAAGCGTCTTTCCAGAACCGGTCGGTCCCAGCATCAGAATATTGCTTTTCTGAAGTTCCACATCATTTTCCTGATCTGCAAGCACTCTCTTATAATGATTGTATACCGCAACCGAAAGTACCTTTTTTGCCTGATCCTGCCCGATTACATAATCGTCCAGAAACGCTTTCATTTCTTCCGGTTTAATCAGATTGATTTCTTCCTTTGCAGAAGCCGGAGCTTTTTCTTCCAGATTCTCTTCCTCAATGATCTCTGCGCAGATATCTACACACTCATCACAGATAAATGCACCATTTGGACCTGAAATCATTCTTCCGACCTGATCCTGTGTTTTTCCGCAAAAAGAGCAGCGGATTTTGCCATCATTCTTTCCTGCCATAATTTATTTACTCCTATAAATGAAAAATACCTCCGGCAATGACCGGAGGTTTCCACATAACTATCTATTCGTGATCACTCCATCGATCAAGCCGTAATCTGCAGCTTCCTGCGCGGACATATAATTGTCACGTTCCGTATCTGCTGCAATTGTCTCATATGGCTTACCGGTGTTTGCAGCAAGAATTTCATTCAAACGTTTCTTTGTCTTTAAAATATTCTCTGCCGCAATCTGAATCTCTGTTGCCTGTCCTTTTGCACCACCGGAAGGCTGATGAATCATGATTTCTGAATTAGGGAGTGCAAAACGTTTTCCCTTTGTACCACCTGCCAGAAGAAATGCACCCATGCTGGCTGCAAGCCCGATACAGATGGTTGATACATCACATTTGATATACTGCATGGTATCATAAATCGCCATACCTGCAGTAACCATTCCACCCGGAGAATTGATATATAACTGAATATCTTTGTTTGGATCTTCGGATTCCAGAAACAGAAGCTGTGCAACAACCAGACTTGCAGTTGTCTCATTTACTTCTTCCCCTAAAAAGATAATTCTGTCTTTTAACAGACGGGAATAAATATCATAATTTCTCTCGCCCCTGCTGGTCTGTTCAATGACATAAGGTACTAAACTCATAGAAAAATCGCCTCCTGTATTTATTACATGCATCCTGCGATGCACCTCAATGAACAAAAGACCAGTCTGGTATTCTCCCAGACCAGTCCTTCTCTGTCGTAGTTTTCGATATTAAGCCTCTGCTGTCTCAGCTTCTTTTTCTTTCTTTGTCTTAGCCTTTGCTCTTTCTTTGATGTTGTCCATGATCAGTTCAACTGCCTTTGTGATGGCAAGTTCTCTCTTCATGGATTCTTTCTCGCCTTCACCCATGTACTCTTTGAGCTTATCAGCTTCCATACCGTAATTCTTTGCCATCTTCTCGATCTCTGCATCTACATCTGCGTCAGATACTTCGATGTTTTCCTCTTTTGCAATCTGCTCTAATACAAGACTGCTCTGGATACGGGTAAGAGCTTCCGGACGAACCTGCTCCTTTAATCCGTCTACGGTAAGACCGGAGAACTGTAAGTACTGATCCATGGAAAGACCGCTCTGTGCGATTCTCTGAGCGAATTCCTCGATCATTGTCTCACACTGTGTATCGATCATTGCCTCCGGAATCTCCATCTTTGACTTGTCAATGATCTTCTGGATGGCTTCGTCTTCCTTTGTACGCTTTGCTTCATCCTGTTTCTTCTTCTCTAAGTCTTTCTTTAAGCTTTCCTTGTACTCAGCTAATGTATCAAACTCAGATACATCCTTTGCGAACTCATCATCAAGCTCCGGAAGTTCCTTTGCTTTGATCTCGTTGATCTTAACCTTGAATGTAGCCGGCTTTCCTGCCAGATCAGCAGCCTGATACTGCTCCGGGAAAGTAACATTTACATCTACTTCATCGCCAACATTCTTTCCAACCAGCTGATCCTCAAATGTATCAATAAAGGTGTGGGAACCGATCTCTAATGAATGATTTTCTCCCTTACCGCCCTCAAATGCAACACCGTCTACAAATCCTTCAAAATCGATCACAGCGGTATCTCCCTGTGCAACCGGTCTGTCTGTTACATTGATGGTTCTTGCATTGTTATTGCGTTCTTTTTCCAGAGCTTCGTCTACTTCTTCATCGGATACAGAAGTATCGATCTTTGTAACGGTCACTCCCATGTATTTGCCAAGTGTAACTTCAGGCTTTACAGCAACTTCAGCTGTGAAAATAAAAGGCTTGCCCTTTTCAATCTGTACAACGTCAACGGTCGGACGTGACACAATATCAATTCCGCTTTCGTCAACAGCTGCTGCATAATTCTGCTGCATCAGAGCGTTTGCTGCATCCTCATAGAATACGTCAACTCCATACATCTTCTCGATCATGGCTCTCGGAACTTTTCCTTTACGGAATCCCGGAACACTGATCTGCTTCTTCTGCTTCTGGTAAGCTGACTCAAGTGCTTTCTCCAGATCCTCTGCTGAAACCTCGATGGTAAGTTTCGCCATATTCTTCTCTAAATTTTCAACCTGTACACTCATCTTAATTGTTTCCTCCTTATATATATCAATTCCATGTACGATCTATTTTTCCGTGATGGTACAAACAGGCATACTACGACCACCACAGTCATTTAAGCATTATAGCATACGAAATACATATTTGCCAAGTGTTTTTTTATTTCCTATAATAAAAACAGCGTATGGCCTGTAAAAAGCCATACGCTGTTTTGTTTTCCGGCAGAAAGTCCTTATTTCATCTGTTCTTCCTGCTTCATGATCATCTTCTTGACCATTTCTCCACCAATAGAACCTGCCTGTTTGGAAGTCAGATCCCCATTGTATCCATCTTTTAAAGGTACTCCAAGCTCGCTTGCAACCTCTTCCTTAAAACGCTTCATTGCGTCCTTTGCCTCCGGTACTGCCATACGGTTTGTACCGCTTGATGAATTGTTGTTACCTGCCATAGTTCTTCACCTCCTGTATTTTATATGCCTGCATAAAAAAAGCCGGCCTGCACACAAGAAGGCAGGTCGGCTTTTTGGGTCAACTTGCTGTTCTCATGTGCCTGAGTATAGTGTGACCAGAACCAGAGGAATTATGAGAACAAAAAGCTGACAATTTCTGGAACCTGTTTATGCGTATACAAGTCCGGCTTTTACATGTTCTATGGTTGCATCATCGGTAAAATAACGGGCAACTGCAAGACCAAACGGTACGGCAGTTCCCATGCCGCGGCTTGTAATCACATTTCCATCACATACTACCGGGGAAAAGAATACTTCTGCTCCGGTCAGTTTTTCTTCAAATCCCGGATGACACGCAGCTTTCTTCCCATTTAAAATTCCGGCCTGTCCCAGCACACTCGGTGCTGCGCAGATTGCCGCAACAAGTTTTCCTTCTTTTGCAAACTCACGGATCACCTGACTGACCGTATCATCTTCTCCCAGATGAACCGTTCCCGGCATACCGCCCGGCAGAATGATCCCGTCATACGCGGAAAAGTCAGCCTCCTCTTTTGTCGTGTCTGTCATAAATGTCACATTGCGGGAACTGGTCACCTGCTTTGTTCCGTTGATGGAAATCATGTCAATTTCAAGTTTTGCACGGCGCACAATATCCACAACCGTCAGTGCTTCTACTTCTTCACATCCGTCTGCAATAAAAATTCCAAGTCTGCTCATATTTATCATTCTCCTTTTCGGTAATTGCTATGATCTATTGTAGCAATTTCTTACAAAAACGACAAGCACACAATCGGAGGATTTCCATTTGACTCACCTGCCATTTTTGTATTATACTTTCGATAGTTTATGAGGAGGGAATATCATGACTTTAGATTATTACCGCATTTTCTATTATGTTGCCCGTTATAAAAGCTTTTCCAACGCGGCAGAAATGCTCGGAAGTAACCAGCCCAACATCACCCGCTGTATGAATATTCTGGAAAATGAGCTTGACTGCAAACTGCTGATCCGTTCCCACAAAGGGATTCAGCTGACAACCGAGGGCGAGCACCTGTTCCGTCACGTTGCCATTGCAATTGAACAGCTCACCTATGGAGAAAAAGAAATTATCAAAAACAAGAGCCTTGAAAGCGGGCAGATCAATATCGGCATCAGTGAAACCGCCATGCGTCTGTACCTTTTAGACAAACTGCAGGAATTTCATAAAGATTATCCACATGTCCGTCTGAAAATTTCCAATCATTCCACCCCGCAGGCCATTGATGCCTTAGAAAAAGGTCTGGTTGATATCTCCATGGTCACCTCTCCTTTGGAAATCCGAAAACCTTTGCGTAAAACCGCACTGCGCAGCTATCATGATATCCTCATCGGAGGCAGTGCTTACAAAGCAATCGCCAGCCGGAAGCGTTCTCTGAAAGAACTCGAAGATTATTCCTTTGTTTCTCTGATTTCCGGCACTGGAACAAGTGATCTGTATATCCGCTTTTTCTATGAAAACCATATGCGTTTTTCTCCGGATATGGAAGTTGCCACGACAGACCAGATTCTTCCTATGGTGCGCAGTAATCTCGGCATCGGTTTCTGCCCGGAAGGAATTGCCAGACCCGCTGTAGAACGCGGGGAAGTGTATGAGATTCTGTTAGAAGAAGAAATCCCGGAACGTCAGATCACACTCGTAGAAGACAGTGGAAAACCACAAAGTATCGCTGTACAAAAACTATTAACTTATTTTAAATGAGGAATTCTATAAAATGGAAATCGAACGAAAATATCTGGTAAAAACATTACCTGAGCACTTAGAACAATATCAAAGTAAAAAAATCGCACAGGGATACCTGTGTACGGCACCGGTGGTACGTATCCGCCGCTCCAACGATGATTATTATCTCACCTATAAAGGGGAAGGCCTTATGGTGCGGGAAGAATACAATCTACCGCTCACCAAAGAAGCCTACGAACACCTGCTTTTAAAAATCGACGGACTTCTGATAGCAAAAACCCGCTATCTGATTCCATTAAACGATCATCTGACTGCAGAACTGGATATCTTTGAAAAAGATCTCGCTCCGCTTTCTCTCGTAGAAGTGGAATTTGACTCCATAGAAGAAGCCGATCGCTTCACCGCACCGGACTGGTTCGGAGAAGACGTGACCAATTCCGGAAAATACCATAACAGTTATTTAAGTCAGCACGGACTGCGCTAATCAGCGCAGCCGGTTGGCAAATTCATACTGTTGTCTGGTCCGGATCACATACCTTAAATCGTCATATCTCTTATCCAAATCTCCCTCCGGAATCACGGTATCCATCACAACCGCCATCGTATCGATCATACTGTCTGTAATAACATCCCTCATGGACGTCAGAATATTATATTTTTCATCAAAACTGTCTGACTCCAGAAACTCCATGAGTTTCGGTTCCACCTCCGGTTGTGTCTGGTCCGGCGTCACGGCATTTTCCGCTGTTGCTTTCTGCATAACAGGCTGCGCCGTCTCTGCCTTTGGTTCTGCGTTTTTCCCGGTTTCTTCCATCGACTCATCCACACGCTCAAACCGGTATTTCTGATGTACATCCGGATACCTGACATGATCCACTTCACTCACAAACATGGAAAGCGGTCTTGCATACACGCCAAAACTTCCATATAACGCCTGATAAATCACCAGTTCCTCTCCCGTTTCGGAATGTTTTGCAATGGTAATCACCTGATATAGTTTATTTTTAAAGTGCCGGTATTTTTCTCCCGGCAATGGTCTGCGTTCCATAGGAATCCTCCTGTTTCTTTATTCTTCCATCATCTGTTCTAAAATATGTTCCGGATGTGCACCAAAAAAGATCTGCAGCGTTTCATATTTTTTTCTGCTGCCACGGTCTGTTGCAGTTTCATATATATGTTTCTGCTCTCCGGCACCGGAAATACCTGATTCCAAAAGCTGCAGAATCGGTCGCCGGAACTCACATTCATATAAATATGTAATCTTCGACAGCTTCTCTGCCGGCGGCAGCTGCGCGAGTTCCTGATCCGATCCAAACTGATAATAAAATGTAAGTGCCGCAATCTCCGGTTCCTCTTTTTCCAGATTTTCCTTAAGAAGCGCGAGCAGATTTTCAATTTCACTCTGCAACAGAAGTTTCTGATCCGGGGCATTCAACGCTTTCGTTCCCAGCCGCAGAATCGTATCGTACGTGGAATGAAACTCCTGATCTTCTTTGCTGACCAGAAATTCATGATCAAAACTGTTCTGCATCTGACGAAGATCTTTTAAAAGTCTGCCGAATTCCTTTCCGTCTACCGATTGCGCAGTGGTAAGCATATGTTCCATCAGCTGTGCATCTTCCTGCACACGCTTTGTCTGCTCTCTGCATCGCCGGTAGCGATCCTCCTGCTCACTTTTTTTCTTTTTCAGCTTGTCATACATTTTCTGCCAGCTGCGAAATGCCCCCATATCACAATCCACTGCTGCCAGTGCAGATTTTACATTTTCAACAAAATCATTTCTCCCAAACATATTTTTTCACCTTCGTTCAAACACTCTAACAGACATTATACCAAAATTAATGGAAATGTGTTACAATTATTACAAAATAATGAAACTGGGAGATACTATGTTAACATCTGACGAAGTATTAAACTTAAATTATTACAAAAAAACGAGCTATACCGGCTGGATCAACGGCATGCGTTTTCTGATCAGACGGGAAGCCCCCGAGGAAGGGGACGCCTTTTTTCATGCATGGGTCTGGCCCGGTCCTCTTATCTTTTCCCTGACGGATGATTCCCTCAAAACGGATTTTACTGCGCCCTTTACAAACGAAGGCAAGCAGCAGGTCGTTGACTGGATTAACGCACAGTATGAGGATCATCCGGAAAAATGGTCACATGAGAAAAAAAATCTGTATTAACAAAACACAAAAACTCCGGGAGCCTTTCCCGGAGTTTTCATGTTTCTCATCGCGGTTGTATCCGGATGATTTTATTTGTCTTTTGTTGCATACATAAAGTACTTCATACCATAGATGGTAGAGTAAATGCCCTTGATATTTGACTTTAACATATAAATATCATTGTAGTAGTAAATCGGCATTACTGCACCGGTATCCATCAGCATATCCTCTGCCTGATGCATCAGATCCACACGTTTGGAGAAATCAGCAGTTGTACGGATCTCTTTGATCAGCTTATTATAATCTGTCCAGTCCGGTGCAGAATCGGAAGGCTTGTCTCCCTTTCCAAGCTGCATATCGTTGTTACCAGAATCCGTTGTAAAGAGTTCTAACATATTGATCGGGTCGTTGTAATCTGCCAGCCATCCCTCGCGGGCGATGGTAAAGTTGCCGGACTTACGGTCTTCAATAAATACATTCCAGTCTTCCGACTTAATCTCCATATTGATCCCCAGCAGTGCGAAATCCTGCTGCAGGGACTCCCCAACTGCAATATGCGTACTGTCATCGTTGGTCAGGAACGTCATGGAAATTGCCGGATCACACTTGTATGAACCATCTCCGTTATCCGTAAATGTATAACCGGCACTTTCCAGCAGCTTCTTTGCTTCCTCTACCTGGTCTGCACCTGTCTTGTCTGCATCATAGTAGCTTGTATCATCGGTCTTGAATACTCCGCCGTTACCGTCTGACATACCTGCCGGTACGAAAGAATCTGCGGCAATCTGTCCGGTCTGTCCTACATTCTCCACGATAAACTCACGATCAATCAGCAGGTTCATTGCTTTACGCATAGATGCTGCCTGCTCTACGGTCTTTCCGTCAAAAATCGGGTCGTTTACGTTAAAACCAACATAATAAGTTCCAAGGTTTGGAATGATATGGAAATCAGAGTTCTTTCCATTTAATGTTGAAATCTCATCGTTTGGAACGGTATCTACAAAGTCAAGGTCTCCACTATTGTATGCTGCATAGGTTGCAGTATCATCTGCACTCAGCATGATGTGGATCTCATCCATAGTTACATTGTCTGCATCGTAATACTTCGGGTTCTTTACATAAACCATGCTCTCGTTGTGCTTCCATGATTTTAATGTATAAGCACCGTTTGATACAAAGCCAGCCTCCTGACACCACTTACCCGGATTCTTTCCATCAGGATCCGCTTTTTCCACATCCTTCTGGTATACCGGGAAATAAGTAGGAAATGCCATCAGGTCATTGAAATACGGGCATGGATTGGTCAGTGTAATTTTTAACGTATAATCATCAGTTGCCTCTACAGCAAGTGAGCCGTCATCATTTCTTGCAATAATATCAAACAGATACGCATAATCAGCTGCTGTTTTTTCATCCGCAGCACGGTTCCAGCTGTATACGAAGTCGTTTGCTGTTACCTCTTCCCCGTTGCTCCACTGGGATTTTATCATCTTTACCGTATAAACAGTTTCATCATCGGATACTTCCGGCATATCAGATGCCAGCTGTGGAATCAGCTTGCCGTCCTTGTCGTAGGTATAAAGACCCGCGAAAGAATTCACGATCATACATCCACCATCTACGGCAGAGTTCAGTGCCGGATCGATGGATTGTGGCTCGGAAGCAAGGTTAATGCTTATCTGGTTGTCCGGTGTTTTACTTACACTGGAAGCCATTGCTTCGGTTCCGTCCGTCTTTGCAGAGTTTCCTTTTGATGAACCACATGCAGCTACGCTAAGAGCCATTGCAGCAACCAGCATGATTGATACAAGTTTCTTCTTCATAATTGTTCCTCCTGAAAATTATTTATATGTTTCACCCTTGCGGGAAAAAACCTTATTTATTCCAGCATGCAACCATATGACCATTCCCCCTGTCGGTCAGCTGCGGCATCTCCTGACCGCATTTTTCCGTTGCATACTTACATCTTGTACGGAATGGACATCCGGTTGGCATTTTCAGTGGACTCGGAACATCCCCCTCCAGCACGATTCTATGACTTTTTCTTGCTGTCTCCGGATCCGGAATCGGAACTGCGGACAGCAGACTCAGTGTATATGGATGTATCGGATTTGCATTTAACTCATCTGCATCCGCAATTTCCATCATCTTTCCCAGATACATAACCGCAATCCGGTCGGAAATATGATGTACAACCAACAGGTCATGTGCGATAAACAAATAGGCAACTCCAAGTTTTTCCTGTAATTCCTCAAACATATTGACAACCTGCGCCTGAATGGAAACATCCAGTGCAGATACCGCCTCATCACAGACAATAAATTTCGGATTTACCGCAAGTGCACGGGCAATTCCGATACGCTGGCGCTGTCCACCGGAAAACTCATGCGCATAACGCATGGCATGCTCTGCATTCAGACCGACCAGCTCCATCAGATCGAGAATCTTTTCACGACGCTCTTTTCTATTTCTGTAGAGTTTATGCACATCCAAAGGTTCCCCGATAATATCTTCCACCGTCATACGTGGATTTAATGATGAATACGGGTCTTGGAATACCATCTGCATTTCCTTGCGGTACGGCATCATATTGACATCTACTTTTTTGCCCATAACCGGCTTTCCGTTTGCATCAACGATCATTTTTCCGTTTTCATCATACTGTTCTCCACTGTCAAAGAGAACTTTTCCGTCAAACGTAATCTTACCTGCCGTCGGCTGATACAGGCGAAGCAGTGTACGGCCTACTGTTGTCTTTCCACAGCCGGACTCACCAACCAGACCAAGTGTTTCTCCCGGGCGGATGGCAAAGGAAATATCGTCCACTGCTTTCAGCGGAATGGTGCTAAAACCCTGATGCACCGGAAAATACTGCTTCAAATGTTCTACTTCCAGCAGATAATCATTGTTTTTCTTTTCACTGCTCATTGCTGCCGCCCTCCTGTGCTTCATAGATTTCTTTTACATTCATCCAGCAGCTCGCCAGATGGTCTTCGCCCACGCGGAACTCCGCTGGCTGCTGTTTTAAGCAGATCTTCATTGCCGACTCACAACGTGGACAAAACGCACAGCCCTCCGGCATCTGGAGCAGATTGATCGGAGTTCCGCCGATTGGGATGAGTTTTTCGTTCATATTGTCTGCCTTTGGGATGGAGCGGAGCAGTCCTTTGGTGTACTCATGTGCCGGATGATAGAAAATGGCATCCGCTGTGCCCCGCTCACAGACACGTCCACCATACATGACAATAATCTCATCACACATACTTGCAATAACACCCAGATCATGGGTTACCATGATGATCGCCATACCGAGCTTCTTCTGCAGATCCTGCATCAGTTCAAGGATCTGCGCCTGAATGGTCACATCAAGTGCCGTAGTCGGCTCATCTGCGATCAGAATATCCGGTTCACAGACCAGTGCCATGGCAATCATCACACGCTGGCGCATACCACCGGATAACTCATGCGGATACTGTTTCAGACGGCTTTCCGGCTCATTGACACCAACCAGTGTTAACATTTCAATGGCGCGCTCACGCGCCTGTTTTTTATCCTTGTCTGTGTGGAGCAGAATTGCCTCCATCAACTGATTTCCAATCGTAAATACCGGATTCAGGCTTGTCATCGGATCCTGGAAAATGATCGAGCACTTTTCCCCCCGGAACTTCTGCATCTGCTTTTCGTTCCACTTGGAGATATCCTCGCCGCGGTAAAGTACCTCTCCTCCAGTAATTTTTCCGGTTTCCGCAAGAATCTGCATGATGGAATATGACGTTACCGATTTACCGGAACCGGACTCTCCTACGATTCCCAGTGTCTTACCTGGTTCCAAATTAAAGGAGACACCGTTTACGGCACGGACTTCTCCAGCATCGGTTGCAAAGCTGGTATGAAGATCTTTTACTTGTAATATATATTTATTTTCTTCGCTCATTTGCTTATCTCCTTAATTCAGTTTTGAATCAAATGCATCTCTTAATCCATCGCCCAGAAGGTTCAATGCCAGCACGATCAGACAGATCAGCACTGCCGGAATAACCAGACGATAAGGATACGACTGCATAGCCGAACGCGCATCGTTTGCCAGACTTCCCAGAGAAGTCAGCGGTGCACTGACTCCCAGACCGAGGAAACTTAAGTAACTCTCAGTAAAGATAGCACTTGGCACCTGCAGCGCGGTCGTAATGATGATAACAGATAAACAGTTTGGCAGAATATGACGTGTCAGGATACGACTGTTCTTGGTACCAATACAGCGAGCTGCCAGTACATATTCGTTGTTTTTAATTGTAAGAATCTGTCCACGGATCAGACGCGCCATACTTACCCAGTAAAGCAATCCAAACACAATAAACATGGATATCATATTGGTTCCGAGTTTTTCAAACATGGTTCCCTCAATCAATGGCTTTAACCGTTCCTGAAACACAACCGAAAGCAGAATGATAATGAGCATATCCGGCAAGGAATACACAATATCCACGATACGCATCATGATCAGATCCACTTTTCCACCAAAATATCCCGCAACCGAACCATAAACCAGTCCAATGATAAGTACCATGATTGCAGCGATCACACCAACCGAAAGGCTGACTCTCGTACCGTAAATCACACGGATAAAGTAATCACGGCTTAAGTTATCGGTTCCGAAAATATGCGGAAACAGTTTCTCGCCGGTACGATCCATATACTGCTGCTCTAATTTCGAGTACTCAAACGGTGCCATATTGGCTGCGGTCTTGTCACGCTTGCCGTCCACTGTAATGATATCCGAATAGCTGTATGGTACAAAAAACGGTGCAATAATGATCAGTGCCAGAATCAGAACCAGAATCACAATACTTCCCATTGCCAGCGGATTCTTTTTCAGACGTTTCATGCCATCTTTAAAAAATGTCGTTGACTCGCCCATGACATCCTGCTGCTTCTTCTCTTCTTCCGTTGCCTTTATAAAATCGCCCTTATTAAATTTACTTAAATCAATCTGTGCGGACAGCATCTGCCGCTTTTTTAATTTTTCATTTCCCTGCATTATTCTAAGTTCCTTCCTCCATCATTATTCAAATGTGATTCTTGGATCAATCAGTTTATATGCAATATCTGTAAGAAGATTTGCAACTACCATCAGAACCGCAAGGAAAATCGTGATTGCCATAATCATCGTGTAATCACGGTTGACAATGCTTGTTACGAATTCGGTTCCAAGACCACCAATGGTAAATATGTTCTCCACAACCATGGAACCTGTCAGAATATAGGCAACCATAGGACCAACATATGTTACAACCGGAATCAGGGCATTTTTCAGCGCATGCTTAAAAATAACTTTGAGCCGGTGCACGCCCTTTGCCCTTGCAGTACGGATATAATCCTGATTTAGCGCATCCAGCATACTTGTCTTTGTCAGACGCGTAATATATGCCATCGGATATGCCGCCAGTGCAATGATCGGGAGCAAATAATTCGGATTGCTCGAAGACCATACCGGAATCCATCCGAGTTTTAAACAAAATACAAGTAAAAGCAGCGTTGCCAGTACAAAAGACGGCATTGCCGTACCCAGTGTCGTGAAAAATACGATCAGACGATCCGGCAGTTTATTTCTTGTAAGTGCTGCGATACTGCCCAATATCACACCGATGATAATGGCAACAATTGCCGCAATTCCACCTAATTTTGCAGATACTGCAAACTTTCTGGAAATCTCTGTTCCGATATTTCTTCCACTGTGAAGTGAAACTCCCCAGTCGCCATGCAGCAGATTGTTCATATACAATACATACTGTTCCGGAACCGGCTTGTCCAGATTGTACCTTTCCTCCAATACCTGCTGTGCTTCCTTGCTGGTCGCTTTCTCCTTATTAAACGGTCCACCAGGAATCAGGTTCATTACGAAAAACGTAATGGCACTTACAATGAGTATTGATAATATCGCTAACAATACACGTTTTACTAGATATTTACTCATGTTCTTCTCTCCTACCTCTTATTGAGTATTTAGTAATTTCATCGTATTATCTCATTGCTTCATTAGCTCTGTAGCACGTTAAAGTGCTTCAAAAAAAAAGCACGTAAACATGCCCCCTTTGACATTATTTGCGTACCAATTTACCTCAATGGATCATACAAATGATAATTTGTATTATACCTTCATAAAATATTTTGTCAATATACAAAAAATGGGTATTGTATGCTTTGTACCTTATTTGTTACGGTTTGCAGGGTAATCTGTGAACTGTAACCCCTATTTATAATATTTTCTTCTTGTCAATAAAACAAAAAAGATGTCCGGTCATCCCAGACATCCTGTAGGATATGGGCTTAAGTGGACTCGAACCACCGACCTCACGCTTATCAGGCGTGCGCTCTAACCGGCTGAGCTATAAGCCCTTGTGCAAAACACGTAATATACAATACAATATTTTTTTCTATTCGTCAAGTAGTTTTCCCATAATTTTGTCATTTTTTTAAGCAAAAAGTAATTGACATCTGCACACAATGTCGTTATAGTTAGTAAAGTATCTTCTATAATAAAAGATACAAAAACTACATAAACTTGCGGGCATGGCGGAATTGGCAGACGCGCTAGATTTAGGTTCTAGTGGGAGACCGTGCAGGTTCAAGTCCTGTTGCCCGCACGAAAAGAGACTATCCTTACTGTTAGTCTCTTTCTTTGACTACAATTACAAATGAATAAGAGGTAAAGGAGATTTTACTATGAGAAAAGACATGACGATCGGAAATCCAATGAAGATCATTCTTCTTTTTTCCCTTCCGGTTCTGCTTGGAAATCTGTTCCAGCAGTTCTACAACATGGTAGACACCGTGATCGTAGGCCAGTATCTTGGGGAGGATGCACTGGCCGCCGTCGGTTCTACGGGCTGCCTGATGTTTCTGGTTCTCGGTTTCGCCAACGGAATTGCCCAGGGATTCGGTGTCATGGTATCCCATGCATTCGGTGCCAAAGACATGAAGCTTCTCCGTCATTACGTAGCACTTTCACTGCTTTTAACGGTTGTAATTTCCATGATTCTGACCGTTCCTACGGTTGCGTTTTCCCGCCAGCTGCTTCTGTGGCTGAATACTCCGGAAAATATCATCACACTGGCAAACCGGTACATCCGGGTCATCTTTGCCGGTATCTTTGCTACCATGGCATATAACGTAGCATCCGGTATTTTACGCGGGATCGGTGACAGCCGGACACCACTTTATTTTTTGATCCTGTCCAGCGGTCTCAATATTTTTCTGGACATCTTCCTTATTGTTGTGGTAAAACTCGGCACTGCCGGTGCCGCTTATGCCACCGTTATCTCGCAGGCGGTTTCCGCAGTTTTATGTTTCATCGTCATGTTCCGCAAACATGACATCCTGCGGACCACACGCGAAGATTATTACTGTGATTTTCATGAGATCCGCCGGATGCTGTCTGTGGGAATTCCGATGGCTTTAAACTATTCCATCACAGCAATCGGAACCATGATCCTGCAAAGTGCCGTCAACGTGTTTGGTTCCAGCGTGGTAGCTGCTTTTACTGCTGCTTCCAAAGTCAGCAACATTGCCACCCAGACCATGCCGACACTCGGTACAGCCATGGCAACCTACTGCGGACAGAATCTCGGTGCAGGAAAACATGACCGCATTTTCCGCGGTATGAAAGATGCATTTTATTTATGTTTCTTTGCAGCCGGAGCCGCCGCACTGCTCTGCTGCCTTGCCGGACCTACGATGGTCGGATGGTTCATCCACAACCCATCTGAACAGACACTGCACGCAGCAATGCAGTATCTGCACATTGCAAGTATTTTTATGCTGCCTCTGGCATGGATCTTTGTATACCGTAATGGTCTGCAGGGCTTAGACCGTGGTCTGGTTCCCATGCTCAGCGGTGTGCTTGAACTGTTCAGCCGTTATGCGGTTATCCTGATCGCCGCAAAGCCTTTTGGATACGTGGGTGTATGCAGTGCCGATGCTGCTGCCTGGCTGACCACCGGTATTTTACTGATTGTTACTTATATGATTTGGAAACATCGTGTCAAAAAACAGCTAAACGCAGAAAATGCCACCATGAACTGCATCAAATAACTATTCTTCCATGTCGGAAAAAGGGAGCGTCACCGCTCCCTTTTTATTTTATCTCATAAGTTGTTCCGGTCAAAAGGTATGATTGATGATACCTTTTGGATTCTTTTATCATCTGATTTATCCACAATAACCGTTATCTGCGGAGTCCATTTCGCTGCAGTACATCACTACACGGTTTCCAGTTGTAACTGTTCCACAGCCTCGCGGATTTCCTGCGCATGTTCCTCAAATCTCCGCTCATTCTGTTTCATGATGACGATAAACTCTTCCCCTCCCCAGCGAACCAGAATCTCGTCCTCGCATAATCTGGACCTCACAGCTTCCGATACCGCAACTAATACTTCATCTCCAGCCGAATGTCCATACATATCATTAATACGCTTAAACTTGTCCAGATCATACATTGCAATCGCAATATCCACAAACAGCAGCCCATGTCCTATAACCTCATATGGAAGTGGTGCTGCAATGCCAAATGCCATAAAAATAAACAGTTTGTATACTTCTTAGCACAAAAAAAGACCTATAGCAAACCACTATAGATCTTTCAGTGAGACACGGGGGATTCGAACCCCCGACAACTTGATTAAAAGTCAAGTGCTCTACCAACTGAGCTAGTATCCCATAATTTAATTTTTAAGCAAGCTGGGCTAGTTGGATTCGAACCAACGAATGCAGGAATCAAAATCCTGTGCCTTACCGCTTGGCGATAGCCCAACAATGATAGTTGCTACCGCAACAGGGTGGATACAGGGATTCGAACCCTGGGCCTCCAGAGCCACAATCTGGCGCGCTAACCAACTGCGCTATACCCACCATAGAGATGTTATCGTACCATTTAGAGCGCTAACATCGCTCGCAGGAACGCGCATGTGCTCGAAGGGATTCGAACCCCCGACCCACGGCTTAGAAGGCCGTTGCTCTATCCAGCTGAGCTACGAACACTCATCAATATCGCTTTCGCAATATCAGAGCGGGTGATGGGAATCGAACCCACGTATCCAGCTTGGAAGGCTGGTGTTCTACCATTGAACTACACCCGCATGTAGTCGGGGTGACAGGATTCGAACCTGCGACCTCCTGGTCCCAAACCAGGCGCTCTAGCCAAGCTGAGCCACACCCCGAAGGCTATGTTGTTGCGTCCGTGTTGTTTGTGTCTCATCCGTGACGCAAGATAGATTATAGTATAGCCTGGCAATAAAGTCAACAACTTTTTTGAATTTTTCAAATATTTTTTTCAATTTCATCAATAAGCCCCAGAAACTCGGCTTTTTTCAATAATTCTTTCATCGCACGCAATGCCTTACCTCTGTGACTGATCGCATTCTTCTGTTCTGGAGAAATCGCTGCCGATGAGCATCCGTATTCATCCAGATAAAAAATCGGATCATACCCAAAGCCGTTTTCCCCTTCCGGTTCCCAGCCGATATATCCTTCCATCGTCTGACGGGTCACCAGTTCCCTTCCATCCGGAAGGACAGCCGCAATCGCACAGACAAAGCGTGCGGTACGTTTTTCTTTCGGTACGCCATCCAGACGGTCAATCAGATTTTTGTTTTTCACATCGTAAGAAGTATCCTCTCCCATATAACGGGCAGAATATACGCCCGGCTCTTTATTCAGTGCATCGATTTCCAGTCCGGAATCATCCGCCAGAACAATCGCATCCGTATGTGCAGCCACCGCCCGTGCTTTGATCTTTGCATTTTCCTCGAAAGTAGTTCCATCTTCCACAATATCCACCCTGATGCCGGCTTCCTTCATGGATACAATATGTACATCACAATCCGCCATAATCTCACGGATCTCACGCATTTTATCCTTGTTTCCCGTTGCAAAAATAATCTCTGTCAATTTAATATCCCTCCTGAAATGCTTCATTGATTGCGTTATAAATACCCTCAGCTGCCTTTTTCTGATAACTTGTACTGTTCAGCAGATCCAGTTCCTTATAATTTGTCATAAATCCTACTTCAATCAGTGCCACCGGCACCTCGCTTGTGCGGATAATATAGATACTGTCTCCTTTTAGCAGCCCCCGGTTCTCACTGCCCGTCGTATCCACGACATTTTTCAGGCAGATCTCCGCCAGCTTCTTACTCGACAGCTTTGCGTCATCCGATTCACTGTACATTACCTGGGTTCCCTTCACTTTGGTAAAGTTTCCGGTTGCATCCGAATTGTTATGTACGCTGATAAACAGATCTGCATTTGCCTTATTTGCCAGCTGAACCCTCTGATCCAGCGTCGGATTCGTATCCGATGTACGTGTATAGTACACCCTGATCCTGCGTTTATCCTCATCAAACAGTTTTTTCAACTGCTGCACGATCGCCAGATTAAGGCTTTTTTCAGAAATTCCAAGTTTTACGGCACCTGCTGCGTGGCTTCCGTGTCCGGCATCCACCACAATGACTTTATCATAGATATCGTGCGGATCAATAAAATCAAGGTAAAGGCTTCCCTTTTTGAACCGGTTTTTCAGTTCATACACCTGATCCAGCTGAAGTGCGATCACGCCCTCTTCCTTATCCTTATAATAAGCCATGGATGCTATATGATCACTGCTTCCCTTGATGGCATACTGCTCGAAATAATCATCCACACCGCCCGCAAATTTGATATAAATGGTCTGCGTCACATAATCATTTTCAATTTCTACATCTGCTTTTGAAATTCCCTCCGGTAGAGCAATCTTAAGCTGCGCGTTCAGATCCTTTGACTGCTCCACCACCGCTTTCGGATTCGCCGTTGTAGCGATCAGATTTCCTCCGCCGACTTCCTTTTGCTGCTCGGCTGCCAGAACAGCCCGTTCATGTATATCCGGGAAAAAGAAAACCGACACGCAGACAATCACCGTCAGGATTCCCGACAGTACTGTCACCCACTTTAAAACGATTTCGTCCATCTTAATCCCTCGTAAATGCTTTAATGCAAAGATTGCAATCCTTTTTCTCTTTTACGTTTACAAAGTTTTTTCCATTTAAACTGATATAACCCTCTCCGTCATCCAGATCCACTCCCTGTAAAATTTTCTCTCCGGTATCATATTCGATTGCCATCGGATGTTTGGTTCCGGGTGTTTTCAGGTATACCAGCACGGCATAACGTTCCCCTTTTTTCAGAGAAACCTTTGTATCAAAATCAACGGTGTAATATCCCGCTTTCTGTAACGTTCCGGATGCAAGCTGTTCTCTCTGCGCAAAAGACTTCTCATTTTCAAAATCGTGCACCACATAAACTTCGTACTGTGTATTTGCACCGGTCGCATAAAAGGAAGCAGCAGACAATGTTTCGGCCCCTTTTGCCTCAAACACATTCGCCCCGTAAATCTGGTCACTGTCATATCCTAATTTTCCAACCCAGCCGCACAGATCACTCTGATAGATGTGATCATAATTATGTACATCATCTACCCGCGTATATGCCACATTATGCGTACCAATATTCGTATCGTAGTAGGACACATAGAAAATTCCGTTTTCTCCAAATCCATCTCCCCAGCTGTTCTGGCAGATAAACGCACCGTCTCCCTCCAGCGGAGTATTGAAATTGGATCTCGAATAATTGTCATCCCATCCAATGATCACTACATCATGATTCGGTTTTTCCGTACCAATATAACAGTACGCACTTGTATTCTGATTATAATACGCCGAACTTCCCTGTGAACTTCTTATGGTACTGTAAAGGGAAGACTCCACACCGCCATATTTAAATACCGCTTCTTTTATTCCTTCGTAATCTTTACCATCAATAACCTGCATTTCCTGCACATGACGCACTGCTTTCAGCGAATCATCCGTCATCCCGTCCCCATACGGATCATCCTTCTCATAGACCGGTCCCTGCCATGCTGCCAGATAAGCCATTCCCATGGTATATTCTCCACCATCATACTGATTGGCATGAAAAGAATTGCTCATACTCATATGGTCCACGGAAAAATTAACTTTTTCCTCCGGTCGCAGGGAAGACTCCAAGGCACTGGTTGCGGCAAACGCCCAGCACGTACCATAGGAACCCTGATTGTATATCGTTGATACCCGGTCACGCTCCCTTAAATCATAAGAAGCCGGAACAATCGCAGAAGTATCTTTATCGGATGCCGTAATTGTATTACTTGCGATATCGAAACTGCAACTATAACCTAACAGGTTGGACAGATCTTCCAGACTGACAATCAGCTGGCCTCTGACTTCCTTTAAAGCGGATGAAATATCTACTTCATCCCCATTTAAATACGCCTTTTTCTGACCCACATCCATCGATACAGACTGACTGTGTTTTTCCACCAGAAGACGTTTTTTATCGTACACATGTGCACTGCAATTCAGCGCATCCCGCAACATGCTGACAGGAACCATAATATTGCGGTTTTTGTCCATGTAAAATTTCGATTTACTGTTATTGTAAGTCTGGTTATCGATTACGGCATGAATGGTCTGCCCGTTGACTTCCTTTGCCACCATCGGATTCCATACCTGTGTATCCAGTTCTCCTCCGCGGAACCGTCCCACCTGTGCATTGTCCACGCCCAGAATCTGAAATTTTAAAATAAAAACCAGCGCCAGCACAATTGTAAACGCAATATACCGTTTCGAGTATTTCATATATTACTGCTGTTCCTTCCTTTCGATCGTTTTCTCTGCTGCTTCTCTGCGTTTCGACGGTTTTGGCCCCATAAACTGATAAAAATAGGTTTTTATCATACCATTATAAATCTTTCTGTTTTTATCTGCCTTTCTTCCTATATAACGCTCCGCATCCTCATAACTGGTAATCATATACAGTGACCAGCTGTCAAGTCCTGCATAAGCCTGTCCGATCTGCGTATACAGCTCCGGAAGATCCTCTTTCTCCTCGAGGCGCTCTCCATACGGCGGATTTGTAATGACAAACCCATATTTTTTCGGATGATGCAGATCCGCAACCGCTCTCTGCTGAAAATGAATCAGATGATCCACGCCCGCACGCTTTGCATTCTCTCTGGCTGCTTTCACCACTTCCGCATCGATATCATATCCCTGAATATCTACCTGGATATCTGCATCCATAAGATCCTGTGCCTCTTCTACCGTGTCATACCACAACTGTTTCGGAATCAGATTTTTCCATTGCTCTGCGGTAAATTGCCGGTTCATTCCCGGTGCAATATTTGCTGCAATCATGGCTGCCTCAATCGGGAACGTTCCACTTCCACAAAACGGATCTACCAGAATACGGTCCTTTTTCCACGGTGTCAGCATAATCAGTGCTGCCGCCAGCGTCTCCGTCAGCGGAGCCTTGCTGGTCATCAGACGATAGCCTCTCTTGTGCAGGGAATCCCCGGAAGTATCCAGTGTAACCATTACCTCATCCTTTAACAGGAAAATGCGTACCGGATAAGGTGCTCCATCCTCCGGAAACCAGTTCAGCCGGTAGACATTCTTCAGACGCTCTACCATCGCCTTTTTTGCAATTGACTGAATATCCGACGGACTGAACAGTTTACTTTTAATAGAAGATGCCTTTTTTACCCAGAATTTTCCATCCTTTGGAATATAGTCTTCCCAAGGCAGAGCTTTTATCCCCTCAAACAGTTCATCAAATGTTGTTGCCCTAAAACGTCCTACCTGCAACAGCACTCTTTCTGCACTGCGAAGGAATATATTTGCACGGCATATGGCTTCCGCATCTCCCGCAAATGTCACTCTGCCATCTTCTACTCTTGTAATTTCATATCCTAAATCATAAATTTCTCTTTTTGTTACCGCCTCGAGTCCAAAATGACACGGTACAACCAATTCATATGTATCCATAAATGTTCTCTTTTCTACTATAATGTATTGCATGGTCTGCAGTTCTATTGTTACATATTCTCACGATTTTTAAAATAGTTTTTCGAAATTTTTTTCATCGCCTCATAACCACCAACCACACTTGCCACATGATACCCCTGTTCCCCAAGCATACGCGCCATCTGCATGCTTCCTCCCCCATGGTCGCAGTACAAAATCAGCTTGCGGTTTTTCGGCAGACGGGCAGTTCCTCGTTCCAGCTGATCATACGGATAGCTGACGGCTCCCGGCCAGTGTTCGCTCTCATACTCTTTCCTGTCACGGATATCAATTACCAGTGCCCTGCTCTCCCTTTGTTTTGCCCTCAGCTGCGATGCGTAAATCAGTTCAAAATCTTTCACAATATCCTCCAGAATATGCCGTTTTCATTAAAAAACAGATTACACGCTGTCCTTCGTGTAATCTGTTTTTTATTATATTATGCAATTTTATGCATTTTGTTTCTGCCTAGCGCATATTATCAGATGCGGAATCAGACACATCTCCTGCCTTATCTGATACCCTGTCTTCCGTCTTGTCAGATGTCTTATTCACAGATTTATTGGATGTTCTGTTTTCAGACTTGTTGGAATAACAATCAGAGACACGATTGCTCCCACTGCGATTTGTTGCACTGTTTGTTCCTGTACTGTTTTTTGACATACTTTTTCCTCCTTTAACGTTTCCCCAAAAACTGCATGGTTCAACGAATACAATTATTTAGTACAGGAATAGTTTCTCAACTTTTCGAGAAAATATTCATTATTTGATTGCAATCCATACCGCAATCCATTATAATAACTTTTGAAAAGAAGTTTTTTCTTCTTTTCAATGTTATACCTCTTATTAATTATTTATACTCCCCTCAAAAGAGCCGGTCAGACGACCGGCTCTTTTACCTTCTTCATATGCTTTTATTTATATTTATGCATTCATTTCCCGTTTTGCAGCTGCACCAAAGACTGCTTTTGACAGCGGGAACTTATAAAACAGCTTCATAAGTCCATACTGTATCACTCCTCCGGTCAGAACCAGTACAATATCTGCCACAATAGCCACCAGTGGATGAATGAATCCCTTTGGGATAAAAAAATGCAGTCCGATTTCCAAAAGCATTCCGGCTCCAAACATAAAAATGTACATAACAATCATCGATACCACAAAAAATTTATAACATACCCCGGTAAAAAGTAAAATCACAAATGCCCACATACCGGTCATAAGAAGTTTTACTCCCTGATCCGCAAAATTTTTTCCGGAAATCATGCAGGAAATCACCTGCAGAAAAATGCTCCAGCCAAACATAATCAAAATTTGTCTACACATCTTCTACAGCAAGAAGTGTCTGCAGCATATGCATATATTTGTCAACCCTATACTTCCATTTTATGATTTTGTTTTCTCCGTACCCGGCTCAGATGCTGTTCAAAATATCCTTTATTGATAAATTCTGCCAGCGCATACTGTTCCAATACCGGTACGGTACAGGAAAATCCGCCGGAAGTTTTTTTGTAACGTTCCATCAGTCTCTCCGGCAAAATCATATATCCCATACGAATGGACGGTGACAAACTTTTAGAAAATGTATTGATATATATGACCGAACTGCTGTCATCCAGCATAAACAATGTCTCTACCGGCTTACCAGGCATGAAGAACTCACTGTCAAAATCATCTTCCACAATAAAATGATGTTTTTCTCTTGCCCATTCAAGATATTCGTATCGCTTCCCTATGGTTGCCGTAACCCCGGACGGAAAACTGTGAAACGGTGTCACGTGCAGCACATCCGCCCTTGTCTGTGCCAGCACATCACTCCTGATTCCATCTTCCCCCATAGGCAGCATTTCACAGACCGCACCCGTTCCCTCATAGACTTTCCGGATCTGATGATAGGACGGATCTTCAATTCCATAAATCTTATCCGCTCCAAGAATACGCACAACCGTACCATACAGATGTTCCGCTCCCGATCCGATAATGATCTGTTCCGGCTGTGCAAATAATCCACGATAACGCAGCAGATAGGATGCAATACTGTTTCGCAGAATCGCACAGCCCTCATTTGGTGAACGATACAGCAATTCTTCTCCATATTCTGTAATAACACTTCGCACGGTCTTAAAATACAGGGAATATGGAAAGCTGGAAAGTGCTGCATTCTGCAATCGTCCATCTTCGATTTCTTCCGGTATCTCGGGAAGCATATGCAGTTGCTGATTCTGCTCTTTCATTTCTCCGATTACATGTATTTCACATACATAATATCCACTGCGTTCTCTCGGTTCTATATACCCTTCATCTTTTAACATCTGATACGCATTCTCTACCGTGATCAGACTGATTCCGAGGTGTTCCGCCAGACTTCTCTTGGATGGAAGTTTTTCTCCTTTTTTCAGTTTTCCGCGCTCAATATCCCGCCGGATCATTTTATATATATAATAATATTTCGGTTCATCATTTCTCTGTTCCAGATTGTAAGTAAGCATATTCTTCTCCCGTCATTTTCTTTTATATTTGAACTTTTACGTGCTGGAATACTAAAAAAGGAGTAAGACTTACGTCTTGCTCCTTCTTCATACGTGCGCGAGAGGATTCGAACCCCCGACACCTTGGTCCGTAGCCAAGTGCTCTATCCAGCTGAGCTACGCACACATATTTACTTAACACTATAAATCATAGTGTAATGCCGGCGACCGGAATCGAACCGGTACTGTGTCACCACAACAGGATTTTAAGTCCTGCGCGTCTGCCAGTTCCGCCACGCCGGCATGAATGGGACCTACAGGGCTCGAACCTGTGACCCTCTGCTTGTAAGGCAGATGCTCTCCCAGCTGAGCTAAGATCCCATGCCGTAATTGTAAAACAATTACTAAAACGACCCAGACGGGACTCGAACCCGTGACCTCCGCCGTGACAGGGCGGCGCTCTAACCAACTGAGCCACTAGGCCAGATCGTTGAACATTATAACATATATTATCGAGTATTTCAAGTAAAAAAATGGACCATCGGGGACTCGAACCCAGGACCGACCGGTTATGAGCCGGTTGCTCTAACCAACTGAGCTAATGGTCCAAAAAAGAAAAAGCCGATGATCGGACTCGAACCGATAACCTGCTGATTACAAATCAGCTGCTCTGCCAATTGAGCCACATCGGCGAATAAGCTCTTTTGATGCTCAGCTGAGTATCAGCTTTACAGTCAGTGACTCCAACGGGAATCGAACCCGTGTTACCGCCGTGAAAGGGCGATGTCTTAACCGCTTGACCATGGAGCCATATTTATCTCTTACATAAGAACATCTTACATAAAATAACTCCCCGAGTAGGGCTCGAACCTACAACAACTCGGTTAACAGCCGAGTGCTCTACCATTGAGCTATCGAGGATTATCAATTGAAAGTATATACTTTCAAAACTTCATACAGATTTAACCGCTTTTTTAATCAAGCCCTCGACCTATTAGTAACAGTCAGCTCCATGTGTTGCCACACTTCCACCTCTGCCCTATCTACCTTGTAGTCTTCAAGGGGTCTTACTCCCGAAGGAGGGATATCTCATCTTGAGGGGGGCTTCACGCTTAGATGCCTTCAGCGTTTATCCCTTCCAGACTTGGCTACTCTGCCATGCCGTTGGTCGACAACAGATACACCAGTGGTCCGTCCATCCCGGTCCTCTCGTACTAAGGACAGCTCCTCTCAAATATCCTCCGCCCGCGCCGGATAGGGACCGAACTGTCTCACGACGTTCTGAACCCAGCTCGCGTACCGCTTTAATGGGCGAACAGCCCAACCCTTGGGACCTGCTACAGCCCCAGGATGCGATGAGCCGACATCGAGGTGCCAAACCACTCCGTCGATGTGAACTCTTGGGAGTGATAAGCCTGTTATCCCCAGGGTAGCTTTTATCCGTTGAGCGATGGCAATCCCACTTTATACCACCGGATCACTAAGTCCTACTTTCGTACCTGCTCCACCCGTCGGTGTCGCAGTCAAGCTCCCTTCTGCCTTTGCACTCTTCAAATGGTTTCCGACCATTCTGAGGGAACCTTTGAGCGCCTCCGATACCCTTTCGGAGGCGACCGCCCCAGTCAAACTCCCCGCCTGACATTGTCCCACTGCCGGGTCACGGCAGCTGGTTAGAAACCCAGTACTACAGGGGTGGTATCCCAACAGCGACTCCCTACAGACTGGCGTCCATAGTTCTCAGTCTCCCACCTATCCTGTACGTGCAGTACCGAATCCCAGTATCAAACTGGAGTAAAGCTCCATGGGGTCTTTCCGTCCTGGCGCGGGTAACCAGCATCTTCACTGGTACTTCAATTTCACCGGATGCATTGTCGAGACAGTGCTCAAATCATTACGCCTTTCGTGCGGGTCGGAACTTACCCGACAAGGAATTTCGCTACCTTAGGACCGTTATAGTTACGGCCGCCGTTTACTGGGGCTTAAATTCAAAGCTTCGCTTGCGCTAACCTCTCCTCTTAACCTTCCAGCACCGGGCAGGCGTCAGCCCATATACTTCACCTTTCGGTTTCGCATAGACCTGTGTTTTTGCTAAACAGTTGCTTGAGCCTATTCTCTGCGGCCCACCATTCAGTGGGCACCCCTTCTCCCGAAGTTACGGGGTCATTTTGCCGAATTCCTTAACAATGCTTCTTCCGTCGGCCTTAGGATTCTCTCCTCATCCACCTGTGTCGGTTTACGGTACGGGCACATATAAAACAATAGCGGCTTTTCTCGGCACATGGCTCACATACTTCACTACTAAATTTCGCTCCACATCACGTCTTCGGCTTATATGACGGATTTGCCTGTCACACACCTACCCCGCTTGTACCGGTCTTTCCATTCCCGGCTTATGCTTTCCACATGCGTCCCCACAGTTCTGTTTATATGCGGTACAGGAATCTAAACCTGTTGTCCATCGGATACGTCTTGCGACCTCTCCTTAGGCCCCGACTTACCCAGAGCAGATCAGCTTTACTCTGGAAACCTTAGATATTCGGCCGGAAGGATTCCCACCTTCCTCTCGCTACTCATTCCGGCATTCTCTCTTCTTATCCCTCCACTGCTCCTTACCGGTACAGCTTCGTCGGTTTTAAGAATGCTCCTCTACCACTCCTTACGGAGTCCACGGCTTCGGTGTTGTGTTTCAGCCCCGGACATTTTCGGCGCAGGGACTCTCGACTAGTGAGCTGTTACGCACTCTTTGAATGTATGGCTGCTTCTGAGCCAACATCCTAGTTGTCTTCGAATTCCCACATCCTTTTCCACTTAACACACACTTTGGGACCTTAGCCGGTGGTCTGGGCTCTTTCCCTTTTGACCGCCCAACTTATCTCGTGCAGTCTGACTCCCGTTCATCATCTACATGGCATTCGGAGTTTGATATTCTTTGGTAAGCTTTGACGCCCCCGCGGAAATTCAGTGCTCTACCTCCATAAGACTAAAACGAGGCTAGCCCTAAAGCTATTTCGAGGAGAACCAGCTATCTCCGGGTTCGATTGGAATTTCTCCCCTATCCACACCTCATGCCCACCCTTTTCAACGGATGTGGCTTCGGACCTCCAATGCCTTTTACGGCATCTTCATCCTGGACATGGATAGATCACCCGGTTTCGGGTCTACTCGTACTGACTTATCGCCCAGTTAAGACTCGCTGTCGCTTCGGCTCCGTGCCTTAAGCACTTAACCTTGCCAGTACGCGTAACTCGCCGGACCGTTCTACAAAAAGTACGCGGTTGATCATATAAAGACCTTCCACAGATTGTAAACACAGGGTTTCAGGTTCTCTTTCACTCCCCTCCCGGGGTCCTTTTCACCTTTCCTTCACAGTACTATGCGCTATCGGTCACTAAGTAGTATTTAGGCTTACGGGGTGGTCCCCGCGTATTCCATCAAGGTTTCACGTGTCTCGATGTACTCTGGATACCGCCTTGTCAGTTTTCCTTTCGCTTACGGGGCTTTCACCCTCTCCGGCAGGCTTTCCCAAAACCTTTCTGCTAGAATCACTGAATCAATTATGCGGTCCGAACCCCGCTGTGCACGCACAACGGTTTGGCCTCTTTCCATTTCGCTCGCCGCTACTCTGGAAATCGATGTTTCTTTCTCTTCCTCCGGCTACTTAGATGTTTCAGTTCACCGGGTTCCCTTCCATACGTTATGGATTGGCGTATGGATGGCTGGAGTCCTTCCAGCCGGGTTTCCCCATTCAGACATCTGCGGATCAAAGATTATTTGCATCTCCCCGCAGCTTTTCGCAGCTTATCACGTCTTTCTTCGGCTCTTAGTGCCAAGGCATCCACCCTGCGCTCTTTTTTGCTTGATTATTCAATCCTCGTTATCATAGCGTTGATAACTTTCGTAACCAACTTCTGGTCAGTTACTTATTATTCATTAAAGAACTTTACGGTTATTACGATGTCTTGATCAAATAGATATTTAATCATCTTATCATTCTGTATGAAGTTTTCAAAGTACA
>NZ_QTYW01000019.1:0-69279 GCF_003462365.1 Roseburia sp. TF10-5
AATCCCGTTATGTAATAAGAAAATTTAAACTTCGAAGAACCGATTACAGCCTGAAAAGCACCGATCGGACACGCCCCTGATGCAGCCGGACAGGAATAGCAATTCAGTCCCGGTACACAGATGGTCTTTGCATCCCCTCTGTAAATCTCTCCTTTAAAAAAGTTCGGCAGATGGATATTGGTAAGAATCGTTGCCACGGCCTGAATCCATCCCCGAAAGTGCGCCAGAAACTGTGATATTTTATGTTTTTTCTTATCCAATTCCAACACACTCCAGACATAATTTGATTGCCTTTGAGAGTACCGTGGCTGCCTCCCCGCGCATCGCACCGTATCCGATCATCAGGATCGCTGCTGCCAGAAGCGTGATCTGCGCTGCTGCTCTGTTTATCTGTTTCATATCCTTTCCCTTCCTAAGTTTTAACATTTTGTCGTTGTTTACGCTGATAATAGATTAGCAAAGGAATATGAACACCCTGTGTTTGAAAAAGGAAGATATCTTTAAGATTTGCGCTCTAATTCTTAAGAAATTATTGAGAACTTCTCAAGCAGTCCCACCTTATTACAAAGCAGTTTTCGTATTTTCCATGATAAACGGCTTTGCCTCTTCCTGTCCCCACGAGATATCATACATTCCCATCAGGTAATTTTTCAACTGCTTTCGGTTCTCAAACTTTAGCACCTGATAAGGCAGGGAAAAGGACAGCTTTTCCACAAAAAGCAGCTTCTTGTCTTTCGTTGGCACCAATACACCGGCATGACCGATAAATAGTTCATTCTCATTTTCCCCGAAACTGGAATGAAATACAACCGTAATCAGAGATGCTTTCGTTCCGGAGATTTTTACCTCATTTTGCTTCCACGCTTTCTTCTGCTTTTTGATGTGTGTATCGACATCCGTTGTATAAGCCGTATTTAACGTAGAATACAAGGTCTCAAAAGCATGTTTCTGCTTCTTGGTAAATTTCTTTGCCGGCGCATGTTTAAGCGCATCCTGATCCATAAACAGATTCGACGCATTTACCTTTGCATCTGCCTTCACCGAGATCTTGTCTTTCATCAGATCAAATGCGGTAATGCGGCAATTGTATCCGATAAAATCCGGATATTTTTTATTCCACAATTCCATGATCTTGTTCTCATCATACTGCGGATTTTTTGTCGAAAGCTTCTTAAACCCTTTCTTGACAAGTCCGGTGTTTTTGATCGTTTTATTATAATCCTTTACATCGGAAAGCCATGCGTTCACATTCTTTTCGGAAAGTCCCGCATCAAGCAATACCTTTTTCACTTCTTTGCGTGATTTGGCATCTACAAGATTCGAATAGGCTCCGCGGTACGTTGCCTTTGCACTTGCCACGGTCGGTTGCGTCACAAACAAATACGGTACCAATAAAGCGAATATTAAAACATAAGCTATCTTTTTCATGTGTGAATATCTCCTTTGCCTATCAGCCCTTTTAACAATAGAGCTGACACATTTTTCTTTGCCACATTGTAACATATCCGCTACGGAATACAACTTAAGTTTTCTTTAAGACGCCATCTGGTCGATTTGCATTACCTCACATTTCCGACAATCAACGCAAAGTATCCCTATTTATTGTGTCAGGCACCTCTGATTTCTTTACATTTTCAAAAATTATTTTTACACAAGCTCCTCCAGATGTAAGATTACTTAAAATCAACTTCCCTCCATGCTTTCTGCATAGAACATCACTTATATACAATCCCATTCCATAATGTGTTTCTTCCAAACCTCCCCCATGATAATATGGCTTTGTTGCTTTATCAATTTCTTGCTGCTTAAAGCCAGGACCATCATCACAAATTATTACATATAACTGATTCTTGTTACTGTATAACTCTGCACTAATTTTTCTGTTAGCAAATCTCACTGCATTTGCAACTACATTTTCAACTATTTCAAGATAAATATTTAAATCTAAATACATCTCTGATATATCACACTGATAACTTACTTTATAATTCTTTTTTCCTTTATCAGCTAACGTTTCCAAAATTTTTCTTGTCTTTTTTTCTATTGTGCAACTATCTATACATGATTTTGTTGGGCGAATTTCTTCTAAATAGTTTATTTCTTTCATAGTATTGGCAAATTTTTCAATACGCAAGATTTGCTCATCTAAATCATTTACTACCTCCATTACCTTTTCATTTGTTAGTTTTCCTTGTGGGAAATATCGATTTAAATATTCTATATACGCTTTCAAAACTGACATAGGAGTTCTCAAATCATGTGAAAAAGCCGCCCGCATTTGTTTCTGCTCCTCAATCGCTTTCCACATTGCTTTATTATTTTCCCAAAGTTGTTCCCTCATTTTTTCAAATGCTGTACAAAGTTGCCCCATTTCATCATTTATCCTATAATCAATCCGAAAGTTTAAATCCTGATTACCTATTCTCATTGCACTGTCTTCTAAAAGAACTAAAGGTTTTTTTAATCTTTTTTTATAAAACCTTGTTAAAATAATGAGTACTGAAAAAGAGGTAAAAATTAGACTACACCATGTAATAGCAAAATCACATATTCCAATAATTACTGCATCAGCTTTACTCAATTCGCTCAATTGAGTTGGGGGTATTGATAATTCTCCTCCAAACAACTTACTGTATTCATTATAAATCTCATAATATTCCGAAATATTATCTACAGATTTTAGCCAAATAGCATCTTCAACATGACTGGCTAATGTATTTACAATCACAGAGCAACTAGTAGACAATATAAGGGCAACAGCTAAATGCAAAAATAATGACCATTTTATACTACTTACTTTCTTTCGTTCCATTTATATCCACATCCCCATACCGTTTCAATATATTCATAATCTGTAAACTTTTTTATCTTTCTCCTTATTCTACTAATAAACTCTGTTACCATTCTATTATCACCCTCTTTATCAAACCCCCAAAGTTTTTCATAAATCATTTCTCTATCAAATATTTGCGTTGGATAATTAGATAACAATTCAACTATCATAAATTCACTTTTAGTTAAGCCTATTAAACATTCGTTATAAAATATTTTTTTCTCCTTATAATCAATCCATAATTTCCCATCTGAGTATACCTTTCTCCGATCATGCTTTTTTCGTTCTCGTCTTAAATGAGCTTCTATACGTGCCTGCAACTCTCCCAAAGAAAATGGTTTTATAATATAATCATCTCCACCTGCTCTTAAGCCAATAATTTTATCACTTTCTTCTATTCTTGCTGATAAAAAAATAATAGGCACATTCAAATAGTTACGAACTTTTTTGCACAGTTCGATTCCATCTATATCAGGTAAATTAATATCTAATATTATTAAATCAATTTTCTCCCCTAGCAACATTAAAGCTGTTTTCCCATCTTCAGCTACATAGATACTGTAATTCTCCATTTCTAAAAAATCCTTAATTACTTTTATAATATTAGAATCATCGTCTACAACTAAAATATTTGCTTTCATCAATGTTTACCAACTAGCTATATGTTTATAATAGCCACTATTCTCCTTTTATAATATTTATAAATTATAACAAAATTTCCCCGAATCGCAAATCTATATTTCCGCATTATACAATGCATAATATTCTCCTTGCATTTCCATAAGCTCATTATGATTTCCAGATTCTGTTACTCGCCCATTATTAATTACTATAATGTTATCACACCTTTTTACTGCACTTAGTCTGTGTGCTATAATAATCACTGTTCTATTTTTAAGTAAGCTAAATATTAAGTCTATTATATTTTCTTGGGCAGCATTATCTAATGACGAAGTTGCCTCATCAAATATAACAATCTGTGCTTCCCTCAGCAATACTCTTGCAATGGATAATCTTTGTTTTTGCCCACCCGACAACTTAATTCCATTATCACCAACTACCGTATCAAACCCTTTGGGAGAATCTAAAATCATATCATATAAGCCAACTTTTTTTGCAATAGTGACTACTTTTTCCATTGATATGTTCTCATTTAAAAGAGTAAGATTATTCTTTATAGTATCATTCAGCAGAAAAACTTCCTGTGAAACAATGTCTATATTCTCTCTTAATTTGTTAATATTGTAATTTTTAACATTTATATTATCTATTTCTATTTCTCCTGACTGAATATCCCACAAACGAAATAAGAGGTTTATAAAAGTTGTTTTTCCTTCACCACTTTTTCCAACAATTCCATTAAAAGAACATGACATGAAATGACATTCTAAAGCATGAAAAACTTCTTTACCTTCCACATAATGAAAACTTACTTTTTTAAAATATATATCACCTCTTCGAATAGGCAAATCACAAATAGGTTCTATCGGAATAATTTCATTTTCTTGATTTAGTAAATTAAATACTCTATCAACAGACACCAATATTCTTTTCAATTGTGTACTATTCTGTGCAATTGAAACTACTGGCTGAAAAAGCTTTTGCGAATATTGATTAAAAGTAATAAGTCCACCCAGCGTCAATTCTCCTAAAATAACTTTATAACCTCCATAACCAAATATTATACATGCTACACTCCCACTCAATAAAGATCCCAAAACGCCACTCTTGCAATAAGCCATATCTAATCCTATACATTTATGTACATATTCATCACTACTTTTTTTATATCTTCTCCAGAAAACATTCTTAGCATTTAGTTTAATATACTGAATCATTGACATTAAATATTCTTGAACTTGCTTAATTATTTCTCCTAATGTAGATCTCGCTTCAAATGCTAAATTGTTACTATTCCTATTTATTTTCTTCTGAACTATAAACATAATTGGTTGTATAACCAAAATAGCTGTAAAAAGTTCCAACTGTAAGTGTCCCAAATATATACACATAATAATGGCAATACAAATATCTGAAATCACCGAAAAAATCATTTTAGATGCTAGCTGTTCAATATTATCAATATCATCATCAAAAATAGTAAAAATCTCACTTGCATCCGTATTGGTAAAAAACTCTCCAGACATGCTTTCAACATGTTTAATTACCCTAATTCTCAAATCTAGAATAAATCTCTTACCTATAATTGAGTAAATATATGTTGTAAAATATTCACATATATTTTGTACAATAATAATTCCTATAAAATATAAGATATTCTTTAATAATGAGGCCATATCCAAATTTGTTATACCTTCATCTATAATCTTCATTAAAAATATGGGTTGTAGTAATACTAATACCGAATTTAAAACCGAAAAAATCATTGCAGCAATATGATGCCATTTATACCGCATTAATAATTGAAAAAAATTTTTTAAATTTCTTTTTCTTTCTCCACTCATATTACCTATTTTTCTCCTTTAAAGTAACGATAGATTGATGAAATTGTAGACAAATTAGAAATCTCAAATTGCCCCAGTATCACTTCTTTATGATAAAACGCAGACAGATATTCAATCAAGCAAATAAATTGTTCCTTTTCTATATATATTGATGGCGGAAATAATGTTCTTTCTAATATATTCTCCCTCTGCTTTTTATTGAATTTTAAAAAATCACACACTTGTTCTGAAAGTGCTAAAAGTTCCACTCCTACCTTTTCCTTATTTTGGACAGTAAACTCTTTTTGAATGTCATCTTCACACCAATCAGTTTTTATCACTAAACTTTTCAGTGCATTTTCTCCATCAATTTGCATTGTATACATAGCTTTTGCTAATAATCCAGATACTAAAGCTGTTGCTTTACTGTTACCACCAAAAAATGTTTTTTTACAATCAATATTGCTAACCAAAACAGGTGTTAAATTGGATACACACTGAATTTCGTTCTTTGCATTATACCATATTTTATAGGGATCAACATTAAAAGCCCCCCGTATACCTAAAGTAGAGTCTAAAGAAGCTGGAAAACTTGTTGATGCATGATTTAATACAGAAACATTAATAATCGCACCATTATCTCTTATCCTAGAACACAGTACCTCTATTTCTTTTTTATATTCATCACAAAGCACTGCTAAACTCATATTCACAATATCCACAGAAAATGGAATAATATACTTCAACCCTTCAACCAAAGCTCGACTATATCCTATATTATTTTGATCCAATATTTTAATTATGATAAATTCAATATGTTTACAATGTGAAGTAATTATTTGTGCACAGTAGGTTCCATGTCCATTTTCATCAGTGTAATCATCTGATAGATATACTGAATTCTTATTCTCATCATACAAAATGCAAACTCCCGAAGCAACCTGTTCTTGAAACCTACTATCTATGCCACTATCTATAAGCGCTATTTTTATATTTTTTTTCATCTAACCACACCACCAATCTAATATATAATATACGAATAACCAATACCATACTCACTAATCAATATGCACCCATCTGCATAAACGAGTTATTGAAGTCGTTTCCATCTTTCAGTTCGTGAAGGTTCCAATAGGCTTGACAAATTAAATTTCATAATTACACGGCAGTGGACTATAATTGCCCACTGCCGCTATAATAACCACTCAATTTACTTATGACACCACTTTGACCTTAGAATATTATGTAAAGTATTATATAGTTCTTATCCATAAAATATTATAAGAACCAGTTATCATGCGCTGTATGTGTATACTCACATTTAGGTATTGTCGTATTTCCATACCATGTTTTGCAATCATGCCAACAGCCACCTGACTATCCCTGAATTTCCAGATTCTCTTTCTCACATTCTTCAATTTTTTAAATTTTCAATTTTTCTGACATAATGTTTCCTCCTTATCAATGTACATATTTGCTTTATGTCATAAATTTTCTTGAGTGCTTATATCATGTTTTATATTTTCAATCATACATAATACTGGAATCGGTTTTGTATATTCTCCCATAACACTATGATTCAAAAATTTACATCTTGAAGATGCACACTTGTTATAATTTCCACATCCGATACACTGCTCATTTTCTAATAAATATAATTTTTGATATACATCAACCTTTTTTTGATCAATTCCCTGAAACACATCACCCATTTTTTCATTACTATTTCCAACTGCATAAGCACACGGATATATATCACCATCAGGTGTTATATGAAACGAGGTCATCCCCCCATTACATTTCCCTAATATTTTATTTTTGTCATTAACCATAGACACTACTACCTCAGAAAATTTATTTTTCTTTATGAGGTATTTTTTAATTTTATCTAATTCCTGATATATAATCTCTATATCTGACTGTTTCCAATTTTTGTCAAAATAGTCAATTACTGGAATAATAATCTTAAATCCTTTTTCTATCAGTTCTATTACACCTTTTGCCAGCTCCCTTATATTATTAGGAACAACTGTCATTCGTATTCTTACATCGCAACGTTGCTTATCTGTTAACAAAGCCATCGCTGTCCTCAATGCTTCATAATACGTACCTCTTCCATTTGATAATTTCCGATTTGCTTCGTGAGCTTTCTTAGTTCCATCAAGACTTACCGTTAAAGAATACCCAAAATTATGAGAAAGAAATTCTAAGATTTCTGGTGTACATATGGTGCCATTCGTTGTAATCCCAAAACTAAATTTATAATCCCTGTACTCATTGTGTAACTTATCAACAATATATTTTATCGCCGGAAAATTCAACAACGGTTCTCCACCATGAAAATCAATTATAGTCATATCTGATTTATTTATCTTTTCTATTACAAATTTTATGGTTTCATCTGCTGTTTTCTTGTCCATAAAATGACTATCCTTATCATTACCTTCGTAGCAATAAGAGCAACGCATATTACATTTAGTAGTTACCCAAATAGCAAAAGCATACATCTATGTCACCTCCAGATTCTAGTCCCATAAAATTTGATAAAGAATTTTTTTCTTGTTTTCACATCGTCTTAAAAATGCAGCTTCATCCTTAATATGTAATTCTATGTCCTCTAAACAACTCCAACAAAATAAATTAACTTTGCAGTCTTTACACCTTTTTACATTTTCCGGTTGAATATTCATCAACTGACAAAAACCTTCCGCATTTTTTTCAAAAATTTCATCATTCAATTTTTTTAAGTTACCAACATCATTCATATGAATCAACTTGTATTTATTATTAATCATATTAGGACACGGATAGATCCAACCATCATAGTTCACAACAAATTCACTTATTCCTGCCCCACACGTAATTATTTTCATTGACTTTTTTGCATCTCTGATTTCTTTTTCAGAAAGCACGGTATCTATATCTTCTTGTATATAGCTATTAAATTTTTTTACACTCTTCTCTCCCCTCCCTTTCGGCATAAAAATTCTTACAATAGGCTTTGTATTCAATTTTTTATTTAATTCAAAAAATTTTTCTTTAAGATGAAAATTTGTTGTACCAAAAGTCATAGATAATGTTATTTCTTTCACATCATTCTTTTTTAGCAAATGAACAGAGTTAATCACCTTATCATATGCACCTTTTCCTCGAACTATCGAGCAACTTTCCTCATCCACACCATCAATACTAATATCAAATTTATCAATCAGTTCAGCTAATAATTTAACATTATCGTCATTTATTAAAGTTGCATTCGTAGCCAGTGCAACTTTTCCATTGTATTTACTTCTAAGATACCTTATTATTTCAAAAAAATCTTTTCTTAGTAAAGGTTCTCCACCTGTTAATACGATTCCTCCTGGTTCTATATCAACAATTTTATCGATTATTCCTGTCCATTCCTGTGTACTCATTTCTCTTCTATAAACTTCTGAATTTTCATCGGCGGCATCAGCACAGCAGTGAATGCATTTCAAATTGCATCGATTAGTAAGCAACAAATATACAACATCAATTACCTCTTCTTTTTCTTCATCGCCAATTACCCCCAGTTCCTTCAATTTTTTCAGTAATTCATTGATATAAATCCGATCTTCATCATCTGCTAAGCTTTCTAGAATTTCGCTATTTGTTAAAGAAAATTCACATGCTGTACATACAATATCTCTACACTGACGGGATATTCTAATCCAAGATCCTGTATCCCTATTAGCAATAATGACTTTATCCCCATTTATGATTTCTCGATACGGTTTTAACTTTTTCACTTGTACATTCCGCCCTTCTCTTTCTTAAAAGTTTTTATATTTCTTCAAATTTCTCTGAACTAGATTTATAGATATATGCATCTTCTAAAGTAGGTTTAACATATTGAAATTCTATCCCAGTTACATCAGGAACACTTTTACTTACCAGTCGAATATCGATACCCTCATTAGAATAATTCTTACCTGTTATCTTATATTTCTCCTGAACCTTCAAAAATTCTTCTTCACTACTTAACATACATGAAAAGACATGATTATCAGCCTCACATATTAAATGCTGTATTGTACCATCATATATTTTCTTTCCTTTTTTCAAAATACACAAATCATTGCATGTAGATGCCAAATCTTCTACTACATGAGATGAGAATAAAACAGACCTATCTCTTCCAAAGTCTACAAGCAAATTTCTAATTCTAATACGTTCCTCTGGATCTAATCCAGTAGTTGGTTCATCAACAATCAAAAACTGAGGATCTGTTATCAAAGCCTGTGCCAAACCAACTCTTCTTTTCATTCCTCCTGATAATTGTTTGTTCTTCTTTTTCTCATGTTCTTTTAGGCTAGTTCGCTCCAACAAATACTCTATTTTTTTCTTTTTTTTAATCGGATCAACTCCTGATAAAGCTGCTACATATTCTAAAGTTTCACGAACAGTAAGATTGGGATACATTCCTAGTTCCTGCGGTAAGTACCCTATCATTTTCTTTACTTTTGTATAATTTTGTGGTATAACATTTACAGAATTAACAATAACCGTTCCTCTAGTTGGTGTTAACAATGTAGTTAATACATTCATCAATGTTGATTTTCCTGCCCCATTTTCTCCCAAAAGTCCATATATTCCGTTTGGAATTGTTAGATTTACATTATCTAATCCCTTTACACCATTTTTATACTGAACTGTTAAATTTCTTATTTCAATCATTTTTTCCCTTCCTTTACTTTTCTCATTGGTGAACGTTTCACCAACAAATAATTCATGATTAACATTACAATGCCAACTACCATATATAATGCACGACTAAAAAAATATGGAGTTATCCCACCATTAATTTCTGGAGTTATTTTATATGCAAATATATTTAATACCGTTGGTAAATATTCTTTAACTTTTGTATTAAATACAAACCATACTGCTAAACTTATTGCAAGTCCGAACCACATATTTTGAAAAAAATTCACCATAGTAACAGAAAGTGATGCAAAAAATAGCACTGTCATAAAACACATTAAAATACTATATCCATATATCGAAATTATTTCTTCAGTAAATAAATTGCTATTTTGAAGCAAAATATAAATCCAATAAAATATAAGATCCAGTAATATCAAATACACAAAATCTATTAAAAATCTCTGTACTACAGCTTTATATTTTAATCTGTCCGGAAATAGATAAAACACATTTATTCTATTTTCTCTAAACTCACAGTAATATATATCTGCCACAAAAACAATTGCTAGAAAGCATAAATTAGGCTCTATGACAGTTAGAATTTCTACTGGTGTTACTGTGGGTCTAATTAATGCCATTACAAACATAAATACCATAGAATATAATAATTTATATAACGGAAGACTAATTTTAAAATTACACTTCATAATCCACAATCCTCCATCACGTAAAATTTTATAAACCTCATATTATCCTTCTCCTCTTCCACAACTTTATAGAAATTCCAAGCAAACAAATTGCCAATATAATTAATATGCTTTGATTAATAATAGTCCATGTAGGAATATAATTATTACCTAAATCATTTGGGAAACGAACCACTATTGATAATGGATTGGGAATATACTTATACCCAACCTCTGTAATTCTCCCCATATTTGAATACGTTGCATACACTAATAACATCGGAATTGTTGGTAATATGCTTTTAAAAATCACAGTAATAAAAATAAAGAATACCCCAATCATAAATATATTAGGCAAAATAAATAGTACTAACTTTACCCAAATACTAACCCATTCCATTTCCGAGCCATATTGTGGCGCAACCATATTAGCAATTCCATCAAATATACCAGTCATTATCAGCGCAAATACACATATGGGAATTAAACCTGCTAAAAGTTTTGTCATTATATAAGAAACACCACTTATCGGCTTGGTATGGAGCAAACTAAATATATCTTTTTTCATATCCCTCATGAAAATCAACACGAATGTAATGATAGATAAGTAAATTAAGCCAATGCCTAAATAATCAATGTACTTAAAAGAAAAACTTTCTGGAAACGTCGATTTTGAAAAAGTTTCTCTTAGATACTCTTTCATTTCTTTTTTTGTAGCATGTTTTTCCATGTAACTTTCAAAAACATTATCAACTCCTCTCTCTGATATTCCATAATTTTCATGTAAATATTCTGCTATCTCTTCTTGTGTATGCATCTTTTTTATTTTATTTAATGCATCTGTAGCTTCTTCTTCTGAGACATCAAAATCTTCAATCAATGATTCGTATATTCTATTAAAAGCCTGTTCTCTTTGCTCATTAGCTTCAGTTGGTATATACCCATTAATTATACCTTCATCACCATATACAATTTTGCTATTTTCTTCTCTAACATTTTCATATAAATTTAAATACGGCTTTAATGTTAACACTAACGTACAAATCACAATTATAATCCCTAAATAAAAAATAGTATTTTTTAACAAATACTTTATTTCTTTTTTCAACATATAAATATTCATGTATCCTCCTCAAAAATAAATATTTCTAGTCATTACCACCACTTCAAGTGGTGGTTTGGATTGGACCTCATAAGGGTCGATTACATGCTCACCCAAAAGGGCGGTATCGCAAGCATTGTTACTGGTCCGCTTATAAATCGGTACTTCTTGAATCTTCTTTTCTCGGCTCTTCTGCCTGCTCTCTTATATATTTCTTTATTGCCTCTTCTGTGATATTACCAATTGTTGAAACATAATATCCTCTGGTCCAGAACGCTTTATCCCATTTACTCTGCAATTCTGGATATCTATCATATATCATTAGCGTACTCTTACCTTTTAAGTACCCCCATAAATTTTGAAATACTATACTTAGGCGGAATTGCTACACTTAAATGAATATGATCCTCGCATACTGCACCATCTATAATCTCCACATCTTTATATCTTTATATCTACATAATGTAGAAATTATCTCTCGTACATCTGTTTTTAGCTTTCCATACAACACTTTCTTTCTGTATTTCGGAATAAAAACTATATGGTATTGGCATTTCCACCTTACGTGTGATAAACTCTTATTGTCCATCTTGGACCGCCTCCTATACTAAATTTTGAGTTTTGCTTGCGACACCATTCTCATTTTAGCATAGGAGGCTTTCTATTATTATCTTACACGCTTCTGCTTACTCCATTCTCCCCAGCATAGCTGGGGGATTAGACCTTTCATTTACAACTAATACTCTAAGATCTTCTTTTCAAATATTATAAATCATAAATATCACTAAAAAATCTATATTTGTTAAATACCTCATTTAAATATTCATTAATGCAACTTTCAGATTGTCAATAAAGAGCAAGTTTCGCCTGAGTAACTCAAAACTCACTTCGTGACTTTTTCCTACTCGACAAACTTGATGCGGATTTCGCTCCCCATACCCTCGACATCATCATATTTTTCAAATATATATATTGGCTCCTATCTTGATAGTCGCAGCGTGATTGTTCCATCACGGTAACAAAAAAGATGTTTACTGCTACACGTTTCATAGCAATAAACATCTTTTTTCTAAATTACTGTTCTTTTTTCTGATCTTGGGCTTTTAATATTGCAAGAACATCTTCTACGATTCTTCCCGAAGCAATCACCGCTCGAAATAAAGTTTCTTTTTTCTGTTCTTCAATTTTCTCCAGAATTTCTTTTCTCTGTGAACGAAGTTGTTTCAATTCATTCTCTACTTCCTGGATTCTTTCGTTTACTGTTACAAGCTGCTCCTCCACAGTAAGCACATTCTGTTTTTTTATCCGTCCACCTCCCCTTTTTGAAATATTTCTATTTTCTATTACATTTCAAAGGAGATTTTATCATGGACAATTATTTAAATTCTTTTCGGGAAATGATTTCCCTCCGTGGTCTTACTGACCATACTCTTAAAAATTACTGCACCTATATCAGGGCTTATCTGGATTATCTTTCCACCTGCCTTCACAAACTTCCGGAAGATGTTTCCTGGCCGGAACTCCGTGATTATATCCGATGGCTTCAAAATTCCAGAAATCTTTCTGACCGTACCATAAACTGTGCTATTTCACAGCTGCGCTTTTTTACCCTGTATGTCCTTCACCAACCGTGGGATGATACCCAGCTTCCTATGCGCAGATTTGACGAATATCTTCCCTTTGTCCCTTCCAAACAGGAGGTTTCCATCCTTATTGATTCCATGCCGGATTTGAAGCAGAAGGCTATGGTCGCACTCATGCTTTCCAGCCTTCTGGATTAAATATTTATTGTGTCAGGCACCTCTGATTTCTGGCACCTCTGATTTCTGATTTCAGGTGCTTATTACCTGAAAATGAATATTTTTTAAAAAGTGGGAATAGAATAATGACAGAAGATACAGATTGTGTTAATATGTGTTTGAAAATTATATTACCGAAAAATAAAAAAATTTTTAAAAGTGGGAATAGGGGATGGCACCATGCAGCTTATAGTAAGAAAAAAGTATTTAGATGAACTAATTGAATTGTATGGAACACCAGATATAAAAGTTATCACGGGGATCAGACGAAGCGGCAAATCAGTATTGCTGCAAGAGTTTGTTACATACTTGCAGTCATTAGAGGAACCGATAAATATTGTAATGATAAACCTTCAGGAATTAGAGTTTGATTATTTGTTAGAATATCACACATTGCATAAGTACATTCTCGATCAATACAAAGAGGGAATGACGAATGTTTTATTGATAGATGAGGTTCAGTTGTGCCCTCAGTTTGAGCTTGCAATCAATAGTATTTACGCCAAAGGAATCTATGATATTTACATTACCGGTTCAAATGCATTTTTGCTGAGTTCAGATTTGGCAACACTTTTTACCGGAAGAACGATGGAAATAAAGGTATATCCATTTTCTTTCATGGAATATCTAACTTATTATGAAATTACAGATGGATATGACGATGCATTTGATCAGTATGTCCGAACTGGTGGCATGCCGGGGGCTTATGTATATAAGACTGAGGATAGACAGTATGACTATGTTAGAGATGTGTATTCAACCATTCTTGTCAGAGACTTGGTAGAAAAGTATAAGATAAGAAATAAATCAGAGTTTACCAATATATCAGAATTTATGATGGATAATATTGGTAACTTACTTTCTCCAAATAATATCAGCAAAACCTTAAACAATGACCGAAGTGAGATAACCCGAAAGACGGTATCGAAATATATTGGTTATTTGGAAAATGCTTTTCTGTTCTATGAGGCAAAACGGTATGATTTAAAGGGGAAAAAATACCTAGCGAACAATAGCAAGTATTATCTTTGCGATTCATCATTCCGTTATGCAGTCAATGGTACACGTAACATGGATTTTGGAAGAGTTTATGAGAATATTGTTTATCTGGAGTTACGCAGAAGAGGATATGAGGTATATGTTGGGAAACTCTATAAAAGAGAAGTGGACTTTGTAGCTAAGAAACGTGAGACGCAAATATATATTCAGGTAAGCGATAATATTTCGGATGAAAAAACATTTGAAAGAGAACATTCGCCACTGCTTGCAATAAGGGATGCATATCCTAAGATGATAATTGCAAGGACGCATCATGAAACCTATGATTATCAAGGTGTGCAAGTTGTTGATATTTGCAGATGGTTACGGGAATAATATCATTTCCTAGTGGAACAGCGCTCCGCTCATGCGGAGCGAGTGCTCTGTTTTTGCGGAATATGCAGCTATCGAACAAAACTTCGAACAACTGGCTTAATGGCATTGCCTCTGACAACAATGTGATCATTTCTGCACCATAGATTCGCCTCCCTGATCCTTTATGATTTATACAGCAAAAAGAGCTTTCTCTTATCCCGAGAAAGCTCCTTTGCTAATCATCTGTTCTGTATAAGCCTACTGTAGCAGAAAACGATTGGAAACACAAGTACACTCCCGTACCTTTTTCATACTACAAAAATATGCCATTTCTTATTCTTTTTCTGATAACTTTGACATCATTTATTTTCCTTCGACGGTAAAACATGTCCATTCTTCATCCAATATACCTCATCACACAGTGATTGGATATCCTCCGGATAATGGGATGCAATAAGAATCAGCTTTCCACGCTCCTTTTCCTCCAAAATGCGCTTGCGGGCTTCCTGCACCGAATCTGCATCCAGCGCGCTGAGCGGTTCATCCAGTATCAATACTTTCGGATCTTCCAGAAATGCCATGGAAAGTGCAAGCTTTTGCTTCATACCGAGCGAATACTTTCCCACCTCCTTCTTATCCGACGGGTCTAAGCCGAACATCTCCAATACCGTGCAAATGCGCTGATCATCCGCGACTTTCCGATAGGCCGCGATGATTTCCAGATTCTTTTTTGCTGAATAATATGGTATGTACTCCGGTCGTTCAATGATGAAACCAACATCCTGCATCAGATCCTTCTGTTCCCTGCCATCTACCAGAATGGTCCCGGAAGTCTTGTGCATCAGTCCCAATAACACCTTAAACAATACCGTTTTTCCACTGCCATTATCTCCGACAAATCCATAGATATGACCGGATTCCAGTGCCAGGTTAATGTCTGTCAGAAGCGATACACCCTTTATTGTTTTGTTAATATTATTCATCTCGATCCTCATCGCCCAAATCCCCTTTCCTGTAATAAAGCATAATTCCTGCTCCGGTGATGACACATAAAAGAATGCCCGCAATAATACCATAGCGCATCCATGGCATAAATTCATCCGATTTTAGACAGGTTGTAAACAATGGTGTTATGGTAGCCTTTGATATACGAATATAACTGCGTTTATTTCCAATCGGATGTGCTGAATTCCAATAAGTAAATACATCATTCATATATAGTTTTACATAGCCTGCAATCGCTGCCAAAAGAATAACAATCCCCATTCCATTGCGCGTTTTACCAGTAATTAATGTTACCAGTAAAGCCAGCAATCCCAGAAAAATAAACCCAATCGTACTTCGCAAACAGCTTAATCCTGCCACAAGCAGTGTTGGATATTTGCCTGCTCCAACCGGTATATTAATCCATGTAATTGTAGATAATCCATTGGCTGCAAGCTGTCTTTGCTGGATATCCATAAATTTAGGCCATGCCAATGAAAAGTCATGGAACCAGATCCCCCCAACAAGGATGGTAAGCATTACAAACCAAATAACATAAAGAATCGAAAAGGCTATAATTTTTCCTATGGCATACTTTGCCGCCCGCATACGGGACTGACACCGCATCATTGTCTGCCTTTCTATAAATGCATCCTTAACAATATCCGGAATCAGTAATATATATCCAACCAAAAAAACTGAAAGATAAAATGAAAAATAACTGAATGTATGCATCAACAATAAAATAACCGTCATTCTTCCCACTTGTTGCCCGGATGACTGAATATAGTTATTGGATACCTGTTCAATCAACGAAACAACGAAAAGTAGCGAAATAGCAATTAATTTTATTCGAAACACCGGTTTGCGAACAACCGCCCCTATGGTTTCTCTCATACCTGTCTGATCTCCTCTCCGAGATAATACCGAACCACTTTAGATTCCATCCCTTTTCCAATACATAGCATTAAAATAATCAAAAAGATCACAATGCACCGGCTTAATAAGTTTCCAAATGAAATATATGCTCCTGTTATGTTATAAAAATATGCCAGCACATTTGCGGCAACAGAATCTCTTCCAAACAACAGGGAAATTGCATAAAGTCCCCCACACCCGGTCTCCATAATGATCATTGGCATTGCATATACAAGAACCCGTGCATCTGATACAAATGCAATTATCGCTCCTAATAACCCAAACAAACATCCCGTCAAAAAGAAGCTGACCATTCCCAACAATACAAGTTCAACGTGTCCTGCTGATTTTGTAAGAATATGGATGCCAAAATAAACCGTCTCGTTTTCCGATCCAAATTCGGGTGTAAGATACACTTGTATTGCATCTTTCCATAATGGATTTTGTCCTATCCCAATGTCTGTCAACAGATATAAGCTTATAAGAATAGCTACCGCAAGAAGTCCCCCAAGCAGCCCACTTGCGACAAAATGACTCCAGTAATAGGAATGAAACCCTCTTTTTTGTATAATCTGATAACAATATCCGTCTTTTCGCTCATCTATTATCGTTCCAGCATATGCTATTACTCCAATAAATGGAAAAAAAGTGACAAACAGATCCATTGATAAAATACCGATACGAACAGCAAATGGAGCCATCGAGATTGAGTCCAATTTCCAGTCAAACGTTCCATACCCATTATAATATTTTTGTAATGGATATATGATGTCAAGTGTAAGAAACACTACAAAAACAATTGTAACTACCCCAACAATGCCCCAAAACCGCTTACTGCAAAATCCCCTACGGATATCCAGCCACAGCATAGAAGCAGTGGAACCTTCTTTTTTCATTATTATTCTCCTGTGTTTGAATGTTGAATTACTTGTTACATTTTCACGTTAGCATATTCGATTGTGTATGTCAACTATATTTTAGTTTTTCTATATATTGACTTATTATCTTATTTAATTTACAATACACTCAAAATAAGGAAAAGCCTATGAACAACAAAAGTAACTTCCGGCGCGGTTCCGTCGAATTGTTAATTTTGCATCTGCTTAGCCAGCAGGACTATTATGGTTATGAAATATCCACCCTGATCCGGGAACAGACCAATGGATACCTGAATATTCCAGTTGGTTCTTTGTATCCTGCTCTCTACAAATTAATAGATGCCGGATATATTTCAGACTACAAAAAACAGGTGGGACGCCGTCAGGTGAATGTTTATTATCACCTGGAAGACAGTGGCCGCACGCATCTGCAACAACTTTTGGAGGATTATTACGCGACTGCCAATGCGATCCAACAGGTATTGAAATATACGGTTACACAGTAGAAAAAAGGGGGATACAATGACCAAGGATAAAATTACGGATGAATATATAAAGGCTGTGCAGAAACAGTTTAAGCACTACCATGCCGCAGACACAAGATTTATTTCTGATTTGAAAGACGCTGTCATTTCTTATGCAGCGCAACAGGATTCTCTCGATTATGAACAGCTTGTTTCACAGTTTGGAGATCCACAGGAACTGGTAAACGATTATTTTTCGGAGCAATCAATTTTATTGTGTCAGGCACCTCTGGTTTCTTTATTGAAGATTTTAACGAAAGTTATTATTGTATTCTGAAATGTATCGGGAAAGAGGTGGAAATTGCAACGGACAATCCAAAAGTTCTAACCTATGCTTGTGTTATTCGTGGAAAAGAAGAAATTGAGAAAGAGCTTCTGCATGGAAATGGCAAACAGTTAGAGTATATTTAATCACGGTGATAAGAAAGGAGAAATAAAAATGGGGAAAGTTATTTTTACACTGGTTTTAACGCTTGTTGTTGGTTTGGTTTCTATGGTATTGGGAATAGAATTTTTTGGTGGTTATCCTGAGTTAGGAGCGATAGTAAGTATTGCTGTTGCAAGTGGTCTTATAGTATATTTTAATAATAAAAAGAAATAAAAAAGTGGGGAGGTTCTCCCCACTTTTTTTAATTATGGACGGTAGTGAATTTCTCTTTCTGCATTTCTTACATCTTTGTCGGCAAATAGTGACAATCCAATAGAAGCAGAAGCAGTTCCTGTGGTATCAATCGAAATAGAAGGACTAAAGCTTATTCCTACGGTGGCGTGACTATAAGTTCCAACGGTATTAAAGTAGCTTTCCGCTTTAGGCTTTGAAACGTGACCTTTGTATTCATAATATGCTTTTAGGTCTGTGTGTAAAACGGTCGTTCCATTAGAACTACCTGGGTCATTCGGAAGATTAAAAATACCAGCAGAGCCATACCAATTTCCGTTTACAGCGTTACTCTTATTTGTAATCGTAATATTGCCAGACGGAGTGGAAGTTACTTTTCCTAAGTAATATGTTTTTGTTGTATACCAATATTTTCCGGAACTTGTATTTGGGGTTACAGTTCCATTCATTGCACATGAACCGATAGAGTCATATCCTCGGAAGAAAGGCATTGTAAGCCATGTGGCGTTTACTGTAAATTTGTAAGAACCGTTTCCTTGATTTATAGCGGAATGAGTGATTTTCATATAGCTATCTTCAAATACTCCAGCAGTAGTTGAGTTATTCGGCTTTTCTCCGCAAGTAGCGATTCCTTGCTGATTTTCAAGTATATAATTTTCCTGTTCTTCGCTAAGAGCGGCGGCAGATGTTAAAGCGGTTTCTTCGGGCAACCCAACAGTAGTGTTGGCGGTTTCATTACGTTTTGTATAAGAAGTAACGACTGTTACCTCTTTGCCATTTGCGAAATCTTGTAGCGTGTCCGCAGGAATAGCATTGATTTCATCTTCGTTCATGCCAAGAGCAAGAAGCATTGCTCTTGTTTCATCTTCAGTTGTAGCAGAACGTGTCATCATACTTTTAGTGTAAGTACGACTTACGGAATAATCTGGTGCAGTGTGTTCTGTAACTGTAAAATCATAACCATTTGCTGAAATAGTCTTTTCAATTTCGCTAGTCTGCGGTTCAGCGGCAAAAGCTGTTACAGACATACCCATAACCATGACAGCGGAAAGAGCAACGCTGACGAGTTTCTTAAAATGCTTTTTAAATTTTATTGTATCAGGCACCTCTGGTTTCTCCAATGCGCCTGCCAATAACCCTTTTCCAAGATTTTTTTGAAGTTTTTTTGTTTTTACCATATTTACCCTCCTGTGTTTGAATGTTGAATTACTTGTTACATTTTCACGTTAGCATATTCGATTGTGTATGTCAACTATATTTTAGTTTTTCTATATATTGACTTATTATCTTATTTAATTTACAATACACTCAAAATAAGGAAAAGCCTATGAACAACAAAAGTAACTTCCGGCGCGGTTCCGTCGAATTGTTAATTTTGCATCTGCTTAGCCAGCAGGACTATTATGGTTATGAAATATCAACCCTGATCCGGGAACAGACCGATGGATACCTGAATATTCCAGTTGGTTCTTTGTATCCCGCCCTCTACAAATTAATAGATGCCGGATATATTTCAGACTACAAAAAACAGGTTGGACGCCGTCAGGTGAATGTTTATTATCACCTGGAAGACAGTGGCCGCACGCATCTTCAACAACTTTTGGAGGATTATTACGCGACTGCCAATGCGATCCAACAGGTATTGAAATATACGGTTACACCGGAGGAAGAAGGGGGAGACAATGACCAAGGATAAAATTACGGATAAATATATAAAGGCTGTGCAGAAGCAGTTTAAACACTACCATACCACAGACGCAAGATTTATTTCTAATTTGAAAGACGCTGTCATTTCTTATGCAGCGCAACAGGATTCTCTCGATTATGAACAGCTTGTTTCACAATTTGGAGATCCACAGGAACTGGTAAACGATTATTTTTCGGAGCAATCAATTGATAAGCAAAAGAAAAATGTGTGTTTTACATGGAATATAAAAACGATCTGTATCATCATTACCGTTTTCGTTTTGATATTCTCAGCCATATATATCTATAACATAAATGTACAACACAAAAAGGAATTAGATACTTTTATACAAAAAGAAGTAACTATATTAAAGGAGGACCCTCAATGATAAAATCAGGTAAATTTATTTCTGCTTTATTACTTTCTTCCGCACTTATATGTGCCGCAATACCCAGTCAGTCTCTTCAGGCTCAAACCGTTACAGTTACAAAAGAAGCCATTTCCGATGATCTCTACTGTGTGACAGAACTTGTTGAAACGTCAGGTTCTGGAATTCAGCCTTTTTCAGCTACCCAGACCAAAAGTGGAAGTAAAACACAACGTTATGTAAATTCTTCCGGCACTACTTTATGGTATGTGACGGTACATGCTTCTTTTACCTATAACGGAAGCACTTCTTCCTGCACAAGCGCTGATGTTACCGCAGAAAGTAATTCTTCAGCATGGAAAGTTACCAATAAATCGAGTTGGAAATCCGGAAATACCGGATATGCTTCTGCAACAGGCTCACATATCCTTTCCAATTCCGAAATCACTTCAACTACGCGTACTGTTTCCATTTCCTGTACCAAAAACGGAACTTTACAGTAAAAAGAAAACCGTGATGCATCCTGATATGCACCACGGTTTTTCATACCTGTAAATATTATAAATATCCGGCATATATACCCCCGGCTCTTATTTCACATCCCCGAGACAATAGAATCATGGCTCCATGCATATTCTACCGATAAATATACCTTTTCCCCTTTATATTCATAAAATTTTTGTTCTTTTCCATCCAGAAACAATCTGTCATAGTCTGTATCAGCTGCACCGCTTGAACCTCTGATAATTCCCATATCACTGATTCCCTCAATTGCACGGGCCGTAAAAGCATGCGCATACACTTTCTTATTTGACGCATCAAAAATTCTGCAGTCATTATAATCCGGACTGTTTTTTATATAAACAGCTAATTCATATTCTCCATCATTATCCCAGTCTGCCACCAGAAATTCTGCCCACCGAGGCCGATAACCTTCTTTTGTCAATGTTTTTATAAAAGAATTCTTATCATATTCTTTTCCTTTTTCCACATCAAAGAATGTTTGATTATCTGAAAAAATTTTCTGTATCTTCTGCGGAAGTTTTTCCAGATCCTTTTGTGTAGAATGAACCTGTTTCCAATCCTCTTCCTGTGTTTCCGTAGATAAGACAGCTGTTTCTGTATTATTTTTCTGTTCTTGATCTGCAGGAGCTTTGCAACCCGCAAATAATAAACAGACCGTTATAATAATTACCGGTAATATTTTCTTTAACATTATTTATCCCTTCAAATACTCTAACTATCCATTGTTATTAAATATGCAATTTTATTTTCTGCATCATATACACAAAAGGAAACATTCGTGTACATTTTTGTTCCTGGATTCCGATCAACAAGTTTCCAATAACCATCTTCAATTGTTGGAAGTTCAATATAAGTAGAAACACTTGTCAAAAAATCCCCAGCCTTTTTCGAAAACGGCAAACTCTCCCACTTCGCAAATTCCTCGGCAGCATCCTCATCCAGAGTTATCTTATAAAGAGCCATTCCCTCATATGGAAAACCTCCATAATCATTAAACTCTTCTTTAAGTTCAATATCTTTTTCCTCAATATCTATATCAAAATCTTTAATAAATTGCGATTTTGTATCATCTTTTTGAGTACACCCAACAAATCCTATCAGGCTAAAAATTATTATAAAAATCAGAAAAAACTTTTTCATATCTGTTTCCTATACAATATAGCTTATGTTACCTTATATCCTACCACAGCTATTATCTTTCAATCTTCTTTCCTTCATTCTGTAAATCTTCAACCGCTATTTTTATATTTTTCTCTAACTCACGGCTTTGTTTATATTTTTCGACGTAATAACCATTTGCCGCTGCATTTACATTGTTAATTTCATTAACAAATATGGTTTCCAACTGTACCAAATCAATTTCCTGCTTTGGTACATAAGATAAAATATCTAATACCCTATATTTTCCCATTCATCCTCCATAAAATCATCATTGCCCGTTGTGTTTTCACATTAGCATATTTGATTGTATATATCAACTATGTTTTATTTTTCTATACATTGTTTTATCACTTTCTCCTGACAACCAAAAACCGTGATGCATCCTGATATGTACCACGGTTTCTCTACATAATTATCTAAAATTTTTAATCACACAGGAATGTTTCTTTGTTTTGGTGCTATAATTGATTCCAACCAGAAGAACCTCCCCATCATATCCCAATTTTTTCACCAACTGCGTATAATTCTTTTCTTTGATCTGTGTAATCGCTTTTTCTGCAGATTTGTCCCATTTCAACTCGATCAGTAATGCAGGTTTATCGTTGCCTTCAACAAATGATCTGACAGCTGAATTGCTTTCACCAGTTCCTGACGTCTGCCGTTTTTGATTGCACGAATAAACTCTTCCCTGATTTCTTCGTTTGGAATATACACCTCTTTATTGTCTGCATCATATCCCAGATATCCCAGATGCACCAGTAAAGTAAGTACATCATCCCGGCTTTTCATGGAAGTCATGTCATTCTGAAACGACCCGATATCGACCCGGCAACGCTTTCCTCCAAGCATATCGACCAGACATTCCTTCAGACCATCAAAATTTAAATCTATATAAATTCGCAGTGATTCATAAGTTTCTGTCTGTGTCCAGTAATTACTGTATTTTCCGCAAAAAACTGCCTTTATCACCGAATTTGGATTATACACATGCCCGATCTCATCAAAATAATACCCATCGTACCATCTGCGCATTTCCTCATAATCCATGTGATGACCGGTACACAGCTTTTTTACCTCATCCTCTGTAAAACCAACATAGGGTGCCAGCGGTCCCGGCTCAAGCATCGTAAATTCGGTAAAATCGGTAAGGGCCGACTGCGTTCCATATTTTTTGATCGGTAAAATTCCCGTCATATAAGCTCCACACAAAAAACGGGAAACCTGAATTCCCTTGAACAATGCGCGCAACAACTGAATATATGTCTTTTGCAGTTCTGTATTTTCCGGCGCTTCACGGAACAACGCATCCCACTCGTCAATAATAATCAAAAATTTATGCCCGGTTTTTACACTGATTGTAAGTAATATTTCCGGCAAAGATACGACTTCCTCTGTCACACAATCCGGAAAGGCTTCCCGTAATTCCTTTCCAATGTCACGCTGCAGATTCAAAATTGTATCCTCTATATTCTGTGCATTGGAAATAAACCACGCCATATCCCAAAACAGGACGTCACAATTATTACGATATTTATTGTACCACTCTTTCTCTTTCTCTTTTGTCTCATCCGGTGGATTTGCTACACGCAAATGTGCAAACAGATCCCTCGCATCTGCTCCCTTAGAATAAAAAGCGGAAAGCATCTGTGCAGCATAAGATTTTCCAAATCTTCGTGGTCTGCTTGAACACAGCATATTTCTGGAAGAGTTTAATACCGCATTCATATAGGTAATCAATCCGGTTTTATCCACATAATCTCCGGTTTTCATAATGGATGCAAATCCATCCGCAGATGGATTCAGATAAATTCCCATACCACGCACTCCTTCCTAATATCCGTAAATATCATAAATCTCCGGCATATATACCCCCGGCTCTTTGTATACAATGAGTGGTTTTTCCACCGTCAGACGGGATTTGCCGCCCCGCAGCCCCTCTATCAGCACCATATTCGGCTCCTTATCCACAAACGGATAGACCAGCCGCATGCGCTTCGGCTCGATATGATATGCCACCATCTTACTGAAAATTTCCGCAAGGCGGAAGGGCCGGTGTACCATGTAAAAACGTCCACCCTGCTTTAACATCTTTGCACTCTCACGCAGGATATCATCCAGATCGCAGAGAACCTCATGCCTTGCAATCGTCTTGGCACTGGCATCATTCTGGATTCCATGCTGCCCGATCATATACGGCGGATTCGTTGTGATTACTTCAAACGATCCGGCTCCGAAACGCGCAGAAGCCTCCTTGATATCTCCGGTCACAATCGTAATCTTCTCTTCCAGATGATTGTAGGCGACGCTTCGCGCCGCCATATCTGCACTCTCCGGCTGAATTTCCAGCCCGGTAAAATGTTCCCCTTTGGTCTTTGCCTCCAGCAGGATTGGTATGATCCCGGTTCCGGTACCCAGATCCAGTGCCCGTTCCCCGGGCTTTACTTTCGCAAAGCCGGACAGCAGCACTGCATCCATGCCAAAACAGAACCGTCCCGGATCCTGAATGATCCAGTAGCCGTTTCTATGAAGTTCATCCAGTCGTTCATGACTGTGGATTGTCACCCCGTTTTTGTTCTCCACGTTCGTTGTTTCCACCCTGATAATTCTTTCTGTCGTAGTTTCGATGCCGCCGGAAATTCCGCTCTCCGCGGTATTCGCGTTTTTCTCCGCCCCCGCCACTGTTTTCACGGTCTGCATTCTCGCCGCGGTCACGATTGTAGTTTCTGCCACGGTAATTGCTGCGTTCCCGGTACTCGCGTTTCTCACCGTTGTCATTCCGGTCGCGGTATTCGCGCTTTTTGCCGCGATAGTTACTGCGGTCACGATACTCGCGTTTCTCGCCGCTATCGTTTTTCTCACGATTCTCACGGCTTTCGCTTCCGACATCCGTCTCCGGTGACGCATCGTTTTGCTCTCTGCGGTATTTGCCACGGTTGTTTTCCCTGCGGTTCTCCCGCTGCGGACGTTCGTTTTCTTCCTCCGTGCTTCCGTTATCCTCAAGCCCTTCCAGCTCTTTCATTTCCTCATCCGTTACACGGACATCCCTGCGGCGGCGCGGTGTAAACTTCAGGTCATCTACCGCATATTCCTGCAGTTCTTTTTCTTCTCCGTTATCCACAACAACCTTAACCAGCTGACGCAGTACATTAACACCGGACACTTCTCCATGCATTCCGGTCGGTGTGATTACCGAATCTCCCACCGACGGCAGACGGCTGTTTAAGTATTCGTATGTTTCCTGCTCGTTCTTCAGACAACACATGAGTCTGCCGCATACACCCGAAATTTTTGTCGGATTTAAAGACAGATTCTGTTCCTTTGCCATCTTGATGGATACCGGTACAAAATCGGTCAGATAGGATCTGCAGCACAATTCCCTCCCACAGATTCCGATACCGCCAAGCATCTTTGTCTCATCGCGCACACCAATCTGCCGCAATTCGATACGGGTGCGGAACACCGAAGCCAGATCCTTGACCAGCTCACGGAAATCAATTCGTCCGTCTGCCGTAAAGTAGAACAAAAGCTTATTGTTGTCAAATGTATATTCCGCTGCAACCAGTTTCATATCCAGCCCGTGCTTTGCAATTTTTTCCTTGCAGATCACGTAGGCTTCCGCTTCTTTTTCTTTATTTTTTTCTATAACTTTTTCGTCATCGTCTGTCGCAATACGGATCACCGGTTTCAAAGGCTGGACAACCTTATCGTCATCCACCTCTTTGGGTGGGATCAACACTGTTCCCATCTCTACGCCGCGCGCCGTCTCCACGATGACGTGCATCGCCGTCTCCAGATCATAATCCAGCGGGTCAAAATAATAAATCTTTCCCGCACGCTGAAAACGGATTCCTACCACTTTTATCATATTAATTCTCCTTAATTGTCAGTAACAGCAGCTCAATCACAAGATCGAAATTTACATTTGCCGAAATCCGGACTTTCGCTGTCTCAAGTGCACGGATGATCGTCTCAATTCCCTGATACGACCGCTTTGCTGCCTGTTTTTTTATGTCATAAACCTCATCCTTAAAAATGAGTCCATTTACATCATTGGTTGCTTTCATGTAAAGTACATCGCGGAACCAGATCATCATGAGGTCAAAATAATCATTGACCGTCAGCTTATACTCTGCAATCTGCTTTACTGCTGCTGTCATTTCATACAGATCAATATCTTCCAGACGCTTCATCAGCTGCAGCACCGATGCTTTCAGTTCCCCAAATTCTTCGGAAGATGCCAGCTGAATGGCTTTCCCTACATTTCCCTGGGAAAATGCGGCACAGACATCTGCCTGGTAATCCGGAATGTGATACGTTTTCATCAGGTAAGATTTGATCACATCTTCTTTTACCACTTTGAGATTCAGTGTAATGCAGCGCGATAAAATCGTTGGCAGAAAACTGTCCGCATTTGTGGTCAGAAGCAGGATGACAGCATATGCCGGCGGTTCCTCGATTGTTTTCAGCAATGCATTCTGTGCCTGCTGGTTCATTTTTTCCGCCTCATCCACAATATACACTTTGTAGCGGCTGCTGTATGGTTTTATCACAATATCGTTATTGATCTGGGTACGGATATCGTCCACCCCGATGGTATTCGGCTTTTCGTGGGATACATAGATGATATCGGGCTGATTATGATCCACCGCCTGTTTGCAGGAGCGGCATAAAAGGCATGGTCTTGTCCCTTCTCCCTCACATTGCAGTGCCATGGCAAAAGCCTCTGCAAGCATCATTTTTCCGGAAAGCTTTGGTCCGTTAAAAATATATGCATGACTGACTTTGTCGAGGGCAATTGCATTCTTCAAATGCCCGATGATCTGTTCATGTCCAATGATGTCTGAAAATCCTGCCATAGCCATCCCCTCCTTGTATCTGTCTAGGTCAAAATATCAAGCAAAAGTCCTTTAATTTCCCCAATACGGTCCAGAATCGAAATATGATCCTTTTCGTCTGCCACCAGTTCGCCTGCCAATTCATCCAGATTCTTATCGATCAGGCGGATAATGCCATATACCCGGTGGCGTCCCCTGCGGTCAAGAAAATTTTCCCTTGAAAACCGGTGGGAACGGTAAACTACTTCATTCAGAAAGTCTTTTATCAGTCCACGGTACTTTTTCATATCCCGGATGTCCATGTGCTCCGCAAGACGGTTTCCCTGCGCCGTAATATCACTGAGCAGTTCATCCACTTTTGCCTGCAGATCCGCATCTGTGATCGCACTTGCAAGTGTAAACTTGAACGAGCCATCGCCTTCTACTGTTTTTGTGGCCTCCGGTACCTGATTGACCGCGGATATATCGTTTACTTTTATCGCCATATAGAAATCCTCTTATCCTGTTTCTCCATCCCGGACATATCCCGCCGGATATATTCCGTGATCTCCCGGATGGTTCCTTCCATATCCTTATTTATAAACCGTCGTGTGATGCCTGCCTCTGTCAGTTTTTCCTCGGAAAAATCGGCTGCATCCGCAAGAAATCTCCGGCACATTTCCTCATACTGCGGAGTTTTCTGCTGCCGCTCCCTGGCAATCGCCCGAAGCAGCCGCTCGCCATCCTCCACTTCTATATAAATCGGCACTACCTGTGAGCTTCCAAAGTATCTTTGTATTTTCTGATACCCTTCCAGTGTCACAATATACAGATAACTGTGCGCCGACAGGTCAATTCTTCCATCATCTACCGTAAAATATTTCCAGATCCCATAGACCGTGTGATATGCCCGCAGCTCGATCACCTTGCCTGCGCTTTCCAGCTGCTGTACATGTGCCTCATCCGTAAACACATATTCCCTGCCATCCGTCTCTCCCTCTCGGCGAGGCCGGGTGGTATACGGTACAATGCGTAAAAGTGCAGGATTCCCCTGCTGCATAATCCGGCTGTAGATACTGTCTTTTCCGGAAGAACTCTTTCCCATGACACAATAAATTTTGCCCATTGATCTCTTTCCTCTAGTATAATATATTTGCCGTCATTTCACAACGTTTATACACGTCAAATCCGGCAGTCCCTCTACCTCCAGGCCCAGCCGGATACAATGCCGGATCGTTTCTACGGTCTGCACGTCAATCGCTTCGCCAGGCACAAGAACCGGAATTCCGGGCGGATACAGATACACATAATCCCCGCTCACCGCTCCTGCGGCTTCCTCCAGCCGGACCGTTTTTTGTTCTGCGTCCAGTGCCTGATCTATCGTCATGACGGTTTTTTGTTCCCGGTAAATCTCCCGCGGTGAAATCTCGCTGGTCTCTTCCTTCTTATGAACCGTTCCGTCAATACATTCCAGTGCGTCCGAAAGCCGCGCAAACCCTTCGTCCGTATCCATAATGGAAGTCATGGCAACCACATAGTTTCCGCTTGCCATCTCCATCTGCAGACCATATTCCTGCAGCAATATCTCCTGAAGAGCCTGTCCGCTCATGCTGTTTCCGGTCAGAATCAGAAGTTTTCCCGGATCAAACGAGAACGCCTCCTGTTTTGAAAAATCGGAGGGCTGTAATACCTGCAGTGTTTTCAGATTTTTGGTCTTATCCCGAAACTCTGCAAGCCTTCTGCTGTATGCAGCAAACAGCATTTCCCGATCTTTTTCTATAATCTGCAGACTTTTTTCAATCCCCGCCATCAGAAGGTACGACGGAGAACTTGTCTCATAAATTCCCAGAAACTGTGCGACCTTTTTCTCCGCGATCCGGTCGGAACACAGATGCAGCAATGCGGTCTGTGTAAATGCGGGAAGTGTTTTGTGTACACTCATAATCACGGCATCCGCACCAAGCCTTGTGGCATTTTCCGGAAACTCCGGGGAAAACCCGAAATGCGCTCCATGCGCTTCATCCACGATCAGCGGAATCCCATATGCATGCACGGTATCCGCAATGTTTTTGATATCCGATACGACCCCGTCGTATGTCGGGGAAGTAATGACAACGGCCCGGATATCCGGTGTCTGTTCCAGCTGCTTTCGCACCATCTGTGGTGTTACCTGCCCCTGGATGCCGTAGGCGGTATCTTCCGGATAGAGATAAACAGGAACCAGCTGCCGCAGATACATCGCGTGATATACCGCTTTGTGACAGTTTCTCGCCATAAGGATTTTTTCGCCCCGTGGGACTGCTGCACTGATCGCCGCAAGAAGTCCGCAGGTGCTTCCGTTTACCAGATAATACGTTTTTTTTGCACCATACAGATCTGCCGCTTTCTGCTGCGCCTCCTGCAGGATTCCGGTTGCATGGTGAAGATTGTCAAATCCCTCAATTTCCGTAATGTCAATGGCATAGGGATTGGCAAAAGGCAGGAATGCCCGTTTATGCCCTGGCATATGAAACGGATAGATGTCCGATTGTTCCAGTTCATTTAGTTTTTGTTCCAGCATATTTCCTCCACTATCCTAAGAACCGGCCAAGTTCCGGCATCCAGTCATCAAAAAAGATCTCATTGCGGCAAAGACTCTCCCAGATCGGGGACACAAACACCAGAATCAGATCGATTGCGTCTTCCCAGGGGACCTCTGCCAGCCCATGGTTGCGCAGATACTTTTCCCAGCGCTTGCGCATATATGTGTAAGCCCGGTATCCGTCCAGCTGCTTTAATCTCTGCTCTTTTCGCATCTTCGGAGATGCAGCGGTAAGCACCGTCAGTTCCTCCAGCACATAACGCCCGCTGAGCGGCTGTGTCCGGAGCAGCCGGTATGCATCATAATAACTTCCCATGCTGCCGATCAGTTCCAGCTTGTCCATGATCGCAAACAGATCATAACTCAGTTCACTCTCCGGCGAATACACCAGATAGGAAATTGTTCTGCCTCCGCCCACTGCAATCAGTTCTTCTTCCCTGGTTCCCGGAATCTGGCTGACCGCACCAAAACTGTAGATCTCAATATTCAGCGGAACTTTCATATCAAAATACCCGGCGGTCATGCTAAGCCGGATTCCGCCGCTCAATGCCGTCACCGTACCTTCCCAACGGATTTTCTGTGCATTTTCTTTTGCAAACAGTGTTGTTTTGATATGTTCGCCCATGGCGATGGATAATCGCTGGCCGGGCTGCAGTTTGTCCGGCGTGAGTTCTTCCTCACTTCCCTTATAAAAAAAGCGGATGCGCTTCTTGGCGCGCTGCCGGTATGCCTCTTCCCCCAGAAGCGGCAGGCTCATCAGCCATAAAAATTCGCGGTATGCAGACGTACTGACACGCAGCATCAGATCTTCCACCGCATATCCCCACAGGAGATCCGCAAATGGAATGGAGAGCATTTCGCTTCTCTTTTTCAGTTCTGTTGCCTCACATACACCGACTTTCATTACAGCCACACTCCGATCAGACTCTGTACCTTTCCTGTTACTTTTCGCGCTCTGGCATATTCCATCAGCATGGAAATGTCTTTATCATTGTCCCGGATATAGGACTGGACCGCCTCCCGGAAAATCGCCCGGTCAAGCTTTGCCTCATATTTCAGGCAGTCACAGATCATCCGTTCCTTATCATAAATCTGAAACATCAGTCCATTCTGCTCAATCGTTGTGGAACCAAGTTCCAAAGCTTCCGGCTCTGTATAGTATGGGATTACTTTCGGATAATCCATCTTAAACCGCGACTTGGATGTATTTTTATCCACCGCTAAGTGCCATCCGTAAGGCTTTTCCCGGATATATCCATACGCATAGAGCGCACTTTCCATGCACAGACGCGCATCCGGAAACAGCCGTGCGATCAGTTCTTCCTCGGAAAAGCGGTCGATCCGGTCGGTATAATAACCGTTTTTTATCCGCACCAGTGTCCCGGTTTCCACAAATTCCAGAATCTTGCGGTAATCCACATCAAGTGCCGCAAATTCTTCCTTTTTAACGATGCCGCCTTTTTCATTAATGAAAGCGCGCAGTTTTTCCAATGTTTCTTCTGATGATTTACTCTTTTTTGTATTTGTCGACATTTTCCGCTCCATAAAAATTAACGTGGTATTTCACTTCGTATTCTACCTTTTCCTGTGGAATTCGTCAAGAAAATAGTATATAGTAAAGATAATCTGAAACTGTAACAAAGGAGATCCCATTTTGAATCAGAAAAACCAGCTGCGCAAAAATCCTTCCCGCGAGACATGCGAAAGCATCATTCGCCGGATTCTCATGACCGAACTTACCCAAAACGGAAAAAACCGGCACTTTCGAAAAGCTGCCGATTTTATGAGTTATTTTGAATCTCTGTATCCGACATCGGATGCCCTGACCAAACAGGTGCAGCGCGCCGTCCAGTCTTTGCATATGCCGAAGGATGCCGATGGATTTTTTATTGTGGACAAGACAGCTGCACAGGTGGAACAGGAACAATGCCTTGGGAAATTATTTGCAGATGCAAATGTCTCCCTCCATCCAATGGAACAGGTAGAGACCGTTTTCCTGTCCGTACCCTCCCATATGCAGGAACTTCTGCTGCATACATTCGAACAGAGTGATCTCTTTGCCGGGCAGATTCTTACCATCGTTCGCGCCTGTAATGGTCTGTTAATTTACACCGAAGACAAAAAACAGCTGCTTTCATTATTAAATCGTCTGATAAATCAGCAGTAATTTTGCAATGTCGTTTATGCTTTAATTTTATAGTTTAATGCCTTTAATTTGTCTTTATTTCGGTTTATCGTCTTTATTTTTGTCTTTTTGTACATTTCTGTCCTTTATAGGTTAATGTAAAGCATGCCGGATGATCCACTGTTCCTCCGCGGATAACCGGAACAAATCCATGATTCTGCAATCCAGCCGTTTCTGGCAAGTCTCTGCTGCCTCTTTTCCCATTCCACAAATCAGCGGCTCGGTCATCGCTATAATTTCATTCTGTATCGCTTTCCCAACACGCGGAATCGGAATATGCTCCATATGCGCCCGCAATACTTTTATGGAATGGAATTCCTTCTGATAAACAAACTGAGAAACACTGGAATTTAAAATTGCCAGAATATATTTGATCTGCATTCCCTCGATCTTTGGGATCACAATGTTGCAGCTATTCAAAGAAAGCATCTGCCGGTCATCATAAGCCACCACCAGCTGATTGCTGATAAAACGGTACAACAGTTTTTCCGGTGCCCGGTATATCTCCAGAGGTGCAACCTGCTGAAACTGTTCCGGTTCAAACCGCAGATACTGTTTTGCCGGATTTATGTGGTATTTGCAAATATCTGTACCTTTCAGTACCATCTCCGAATGTTCCGTTTTCTCTGTGGAGAGAAACTTTTTGTTGTTTCCGGTAACAATGCCAAGTGCAAAATCTGCATGATTGGCCAGATAACAGACGGGAATGGAATTTTTTATTTTCTCCAGCACACGATACTCTTCATCTGTCATCCGAAAACTGAAATTTTCCGGCACTACCGTCCGCTCCATTGCTATGATAAATGTACGTGTCCGGTCTTCTATCATCATACCTGCCGTTGACAAAGGCTTTCCGGTCGCAATAAGCTGCAACAGGATGCAGGGACACTGTACCCCGTCAAACATATCTCCCAGAAACGTAAGGGATTTTACAGAACTTCCCTGAAGCAGAATTGTGCGGATGCGCATATGTGCCTTTACATTTAAGACCGCTTCCGGCAGCACAAACGCCAGCGTTCCATCCGGAACAAGAATCTCCAGAGCCCGTTCGATAAAAACATCATAGGACTCGGTATTTCTTCCGGAAGCCGTGGCATATCTGGTCTTTAACACTGCTTTGTCTTCATTGGAAAAAGCATAGCCCCACGGCGGATTTCCAATGATGGTATCAAATCCTGTTCTGTCATATTCTGTGAGAAAATTCTTCTCTGTAATATGTTCGCAGATCTCCTCAACATCCGCGTCCGGATATTTCAGAGCCATATTGAGTCGTGCGATACGGATACTCACCGCATCGGTATCCGTGCCATAAATATCTGCCAGATCCACACTTTCCGGAAGCTGAAGTAAAAAATTTCCGGTACCGCAACACGGATCTAACACTTTTCCTATATGTTCGATATCCAGATGAGAAATCAGCTTTTTTACAACTTTTGTGGGTGTATAATACGAACCGCGCGCTTTCCGGCTGCTCATATTTTTACAGGAAAGATATATAAGTCCCAGAATGTCTTCTCCCGGCTCCCAGATGTATTCATGTGCAAAAAATGCTGGATATTTCTGACAGAAATCCATTGCCCTTTGTCTGTCACCAATCAATGCATCCAGTAAGATGTCATATTTCCCTATAGAAATTTTTCCCTGCAGATATTGGAAAAACAATGGTTTCTGCCCGAATAACTGCAACGCACAGTCTGCCACAAAATAGGATATCACATCAGAGGTCAGCAGAATTTGTTCCCGTGTTATCTCGGAGAGCAGTTTCTGCAAAACGGTAAGGTTCTTGCAGTTTTGGGAAACATAAGAACGATATAACGCATTTCCGGAAACATATTTTTTATTTCTGCGGCTTTTTAATGCCACATTTTTTCCTGACCGGATTTCATTTTCTATGATTGCAATATGCTTTTCATCAAAATAGGGCATCCCGTTTTTTATATATTGGGGAGTTATCTTTCCTAGTTTTACCCAGTTACGGCCGGTAGCAGCCGATATGGATAACTGCCCACATAACTCTTTTAACGATTTGTCATGCAATTTCAAATTCTCCTGGTTACCTGCTTTTTAAAAACGCCCGGCAGTCGGAAGCTGCCGGGCATTTTCTGTATTTGTCGACATTTTCCGCTCTGTAAAAATCAACGTGGTATTTTACTTCATATTTTACATTTCCCAGTAATATTAGTCAAGAAAATAGTATATCCTATAAAATCTGCGCACCGTTTTACCAAAAAAGGAAGCCGATTTTAAACAGGCTTCCTTTTCGTATTCGTGAATCGCTTTTATTTTGTAATTGCATTTACAAATCTTTTTGTAATTTCCCGTGGTCTTGTGATTGCGGTACCAATCACTGCCGCATATGCACCACACGCAAATGCTTTCTGTAACTGCTGCGACTCCCAGATTCCACCCTCTGCAACCAGCGGAATTGTCAAATCCTGTGCCAGCTTTTCTAACATTGGAAAGCACGGAATTTCTGTACCTTTGGTATCCGGCGTATAACCACAAAGTGTGGTTCCAACAATGTCAAACCCAAGTTTCTGTGCACGCATGCCATCTTCATAAGACGCACAATCTGCCATAAAGATCATATCCGGGTACTTTTTACGCACTTCCGGGAAAAATGTTTCTATGGTGCTTCCATCCGGCCGTTTTCGGTTTGTTGCATCCAATGCAATGATATCTGGTGCAGCTGTCATGATGGCATCAATTTCTTTCATGGTTGGTGTAATATAAATTTCCGAATTATCATAGTCTACTTTATATAAACCGATCACCGGAAGATCCACTTCCTTTTTAATTGCAATAATGTCTTCCGGTGTATTTGCGCGAATTCCAACGGCACCGCCTTCTTTTGCTGCAAATGCCATCCTCGCCATAATTTTTGAACTGTAAAGAGGCTCGGTCTCCAATGCCTGACAGGAGACGATCAAACCGCCTTTTATTTTATCAAATACATTCATCTCTTATTTCCTCCTTTTTGCAAATTCTGACAACCAGATAGGATTTGTCCATGCCGTGTGCCCATGTTCATCTATACATTCTGCACGAATATATGTTTCTTTTCCTGTTAACGGATAAAATGCTTCTGTCAGAGGGACTCCATGTTCCGCCAACCGGGTCACACCCAAAGCTACTGGTCCGCCAACAATCATATTGATGCGTTCTACTGCACTGCAATTAACGACAAACTGGTTATTTTCCACCTTCCAGTCATATATTTCCGGTCCTGAAGAAGAATAATATTCCCCATTCAAAATCGCCCCTTTCTGAAAGTGCAATCCGGGCATCTCCCCATCCACGGAAACTACTTTCAACAATCACACGCTCTTTCCTGCTGTATGCAATAATATACGGCTCCTACCATACCTGCCTCATTCTTCAATGCAGCTGCACAGATTTCAAGATCTTTTGCAAAATTTGGCATCACATGTTTCATCACATATGATCTGACAGGAGCAATAAAAAGATCTTCCTGTGCAGAAACTCCTCCGCCAATTAATATCTGCTCTGGATTAAACATATGCACAAATCCAACAAGCGCTGAAGCAATCACCTCTATCCATTCCTGCAGGATTTTCTGCACCACCACATTTCCTGTCGCTGCCTGTGCAAAAATCCATCGCCCATCAACTGGTGTATCTGCTGCCCCTGCAATCGCACCTTCCTGTATTGCCCAACGGACTTTTCGTACCAGTGCTGAAGTCGATCCATAATGCTCAAGACATCCCCGATTTCCGCAAGTGCACATTTCCCCTTCATACTGCACCGGAATATGTCCAAGTTCACCCGCAAATCCACTTGCTCCGAGCAAAATCTTTCCATTCATGAGAATGCCGCCACCTACACCTGTTCCAATCGTGACAACGACAACATCTTTTTTGCCCTTTGCAGCACCAATCCACGCTTCCCCAAGAGCCGCTGCATTCGCATCATTAAGCACTTCTGTCGGAATATGGAATTCCTCCTCCATCACCTGTCGAATCGGGCTGTTGATCCAGTTTTTAATATGTCCTGCGGTTCCTTCGACCACTCCTTTTTTTGTAGAGATTGCTCCCGTTGCTGACACCCCGATTCCTGCATATTCAGAAGCATTCTCACGATATTTTTCCAAAAAATTATGGCAGCTCTTCACTACCGTCTGCAAAATAGGTGTTTCATATCCATCAAAATTTACGGCATAAGTTTCTGTTGCATGAATCGTGCCATCTTCATCTACACTTCCAATCTTTACTGCCGTTCCTCCAATATCAATTCCAATATACTTTTTTTTATTCATCTTTATCCTCCGTGTGTTCCCCTTTTGCACGAATAGCAGACAGGGTTGCCTTATATTTTTGTGTTTTAAAGTAAGAATCATTTGCAAAATAATAAGAGTATAAAACATCCATAATTGCTAAAATCGAAAATTGCGGTGAAATTTTTGTTCCTGTATCCAGATTTTTTAATGCTGCTACCTGAATTACTTCCTGCGATTCCTTTGCAACGGATGACCCGGAAACTGCTGTTATGCATATAATACTTGCACCTCTGCTTTTGGCGATCCGAATACTTTCTAACACTTCTGCCGTCTCCCCACTTAACGTAATGGCAATCACAAGTGTTTCCTCCCCCGCCAGTGCTGCACCTATCTTCATCATATGGGAATCTGTAACTGCATTAACATCCATCCCGATACGCATGAAACGCAGCTGGAATTCTTCCGCTGCATAACCGGAATTTCCGATTCCAAAAATCAGTACACGTTTACTGATGTTAAGCATTCCCGCCACCCGCCGGACCTGCTCCTCATCAAGAATCCGAAAATTTTCCTGTAACAGTTTCTGGTACGAATTTTGTACGCGACGCGCAAATAATCCGACATCCTTTTCTGTTCCCTCGCTTTTTTGTTCAAATTTTAAGTCTCTTTCATAAGAAAAAATAAATTCCCGATATCCTTTGTATCCGCACTTCTGGGAAAACCTTGACAAAGTAGCCTCAGATACATACAGCACACGGGATATATTTTTAGAAGAAAAATCCATATCATCTTTATTACCAATAAAAAAATCTGCCACACTGCGTTCAACCGCTGTCATTTTTTTATAGGATGCTTCTATTGTCTGTTTTGTCTCATTTTGAAATGAGATCATATAATCATCGTTCATCTGTTCTCCACATCATCATCTGTTCCATATATCTTTCCACATATAACGCAATTTCCTGCTGCGTCCTGGCACCCGGATGCCCATCTGTTCCCATGCCATTGACCGGATTCTGCAACGGAAGCTTCAGAAACTCTGTGCCACATCGCTGCGCGGTTTCCTGTACTTTTTCACATAATGTCTGTTCCATCAGACCATAAAGCAGAAGCATTTTCGCATCAGCAAAAACCTTCTTCAGCTGCTGTATAAAATCCGTATATTTTTCTACAAACGCACGCTCGCGGGAAGGAATCTGCCTCACATAACTTGCATCATTCGTCCCCAGATTACACACGATCAGATCTGGAACTTCGTTTTGTATATAGGGAAAAATTTCGGGAAGAATGTTTTTCGTATAAGGTGTATCCTGCTCCGGGGCAATCCAGCGGGATAATACCCCATTCCCACTATATGCAACAATCCTGCTGTCTGCATGAAGCATCTCTGCTGCCTGATATGCATAAGTTTTAGTCACATCTTCATCCGCTGTCCGGAATGCACTAATCCCATTTATTCCATCCACTCCATATCCAGCGGTAAGCGAATCTCCTATGAAAAGCAAATGGCGGGATGGAATTGCATCTCTTGTAACCGGGGCATCCGTAATAAGATTTGTGATCCACACATTGCCATATTGTTCTTCCGTCAGTTTCACCAATCGGATCCTGACGGTTCTTTGTTTGTAATTCCCAATATTCTCACTTGTTCCCACCATACCATTTTCTCCACTTATGCCTGCCTTTTTTATTTTACATGCAATTATAGCGAATCTACCTATAAAATACAATCTTTAGTCATAATTTCTGAAAGTAGTTTCCGCAACAGTTCCTATACTTCCTTATATTTGTGTTTTCACTCCATTTTTTGATAGTTCTTTCCGTTTTCTTCAAAGATATAGCTTTTTTGGGTTTTTAATTCTATAATTATTCTCAAATAAACGAGAACCATAACAAGGAGGACATTTATGAGAATCTACAAAACAAAAAATTATGATGAAATGAGCCGCAAGGCAGCAAATATTATCTCCGCACAGATGATTTTGAAACCAGAATCAGTACTTGGTCTCGCCACAGGTTCCTCGCCAATTGGAACTTATAAACAGCTCATCAATTGGTATAAAAAAGGGGATCTGGATTTCTCGCAGATCCACAGCATCAATCTGGATGAATACAAAGGACTTGACGCATCCAATTCGGAAAGCTACGCTTATTTCATGCGTCACAATCTTTTTGATCATGTAAATATCAAACCGGAAAATACCTATATTCCAAATGGTATGGAAGAAGATGTTGATAAAGAATGTACCCGTTACAATTCGATTATCCACCAGCTTGGCGGCATTGATTTACAACTTCTTGGTATTGGTAACAATGGACATATTGGCTTTAATGAACCATCCGATACATTTGCAAAAGAAACCCACTGTGTAGAACTGACAAAAACAACCATTCAGGCAAATGCCCGTTTTTTTGATTCCATTGATGAAGTTCCTACTCACGCATATACGACCGGAATCAAAAATATTATGGAGGCAAAACATATCCTGTTAATCGCAAATGGAGAAGGAAAAGCAGATGCCCTGTATCAGTCCCTGTTTGGTCCAATTACTCCCCAGGTGCCCGCATCCATACTGCAGCTGCACGATGATGTTTCCATTGTTGCCGATGAAGCTGCACTATCACGTATCATTGAAAAAAATCTTATTTAATATTTATTGCTTTTGTAAAGGAGTTCCTTATGATTATAAAAAACGGACTTGTCTGGGAAGAAAGCGGATCTTTCCTGACAAAAGATTTGCATATTGATAGCGATACCCATCGCATCGCAATGGATTCTGCTGATACGACAGATGACACCATTATTGATGCATCCGGTTTGTATGTAATTCCAGGACTTGTCGATATCCATATTCACGGTGCTATGGGATGTGATTTCAGTGACGGCAGCGCGGAAGGACTTTTAAAAATTGCAAAATATCTTCGTTCCTGCGGCGTAACAGCTTTTTGTCCAACCTCCATGACTTTACCGGAAAACCAGTTGCTGACAGCCTTTGCATCGACGCGCGAAATTCCAGATGACAATAGCCATGCTTTTATCGCAGGAATCCACATGGAAGGACCATTTCTCTCTCCTGAAAAAAAAGGTGCACAAAAAGCAAGCTATCTTCGCGCACCGGATATCGATATGTTCCGACGTCTTTCCCAGGCATGCGATAACAAAATCCGCATCATTACGATTGCACCGGAACTTTCAGGCGCGGATGCTTTTATCCGGGAATTTCATTCCCAGCTGACCATCTCCCTCGGTCATTCCACGGCATCCTATGAAATTGCCCAAAACGCTTTCGCTGCGGGAGCCAGTCATGTCACGCATTTATTTAATGCCATGCCACCATTGCATCACCGGAATCCAGGTATTATCGGTGCAGCCACTGACTGCCCACATGCCATGGCCGAAATAATTTGTGACGGCATACATATCCACCCATCTGTTATCCGGAATACCTTTCGTATGTTTGGCGAAGACCGCATGATATTGATCAGTGATGCCATGCGTGCCACAGGTATGGACGATGGAACATATGAACTCGGAGGACAACCTGTAACGAAAAAGGGACGGCTCGCCACCTTAAAAGACGGAACTATTGCCGGTTCAGCAACAAACCTTTTTGACTGTATGAAAAATGCAGTAAATTTTGGCATTCCACTTGCTGTCGCTGTCAAAGCTGCCACCTACAATCCGGCAAAAAGTATCGGGTTAGAACATACCATCGGCACTCTTGCGCCTGGTGCAAGAGCTGATGTCCTTCTCCTTGATTCCGATCTGAACATTGTTCGTATCATATAAACCCCTGTTGTAAAAACGCCCGGCAAGTAGGAACCTGCCGGGCATTTTCTTATGTACTCTGTAATTTCTATCTCGGGTCCGGACGATGCTTCATATCACGGATCGGAATATTAGCAACAAGTGCCGGTACCGTTCCGTTATTGGAATCGGACTCTGTCTCGGTGATTTTTACATCAAGCGCCTCCGCATCAATATCCATGTAACGTGAGATCACTTCAATAATGTCATTCTTCATCATCTCCATCATCTCGGAAGAACAGTTGGCACGGTCAGAAACCAGCACCAGCTTCAGGCGGTCTTTTGCGACGTTGCCGGAAGTCTTTTTCTTAAATAAATCCATTATTCCCACAATAAGTACCCCCCTCTAATTCTTCTTAAAGATATCTTTTAATTTTTCCAATACCCCCTGCTTCTCATTCAGGTTCAGGAATGGAACTTCTTCTCCCATAATACGATGACAGATATTAGAATATGCTTTTCCTGCCAGACAGTTGGTTCCAACCAGTGGCTCACCACGGTTTGTGGAAATAACGATCTGCTCATCATCCGGCACGGCCCCGATCAGGTTTACTGCCAGAATATCGGTTACATCATCTACTGTCATCATCTCACCGCGTTTTACCATATCCACACGCAGACGGTTTACAATCAGGTCAATCCGTTTCATCTCGTTTGCCTCAAGGAGTCCTACGATGCGGTCGGCATCACGGATCGCAGATACTTCCGGTGTCGTAACAACCAGTGCACGATCCGCACCTGCTACCGCATTCTTAAATCCCTGCTCGATACCGGCCGGGCAATCCAGTAAAATATAATCAAATTCTTCACGAAGTTCATTGATCAGTGCAACCATCTGCTCTGGTGTCACTGCATCCTTATCTCTGGTCTGTGCAGACGGAAGAAGACATAATTCCGGATATCTCTTATCCTTAATCAGTGCCTGACGGATACGGCATTTTCCTTCCACAACATCTACCAGATTGTATACAATACGATTTTCCAGACCCATAACCACATCCAGGTTACGCAGTCCGATATCGGTATCAATCATTACAACTTTCTTGTTTAACTGTGCAAGACCTGTACCAATGTTTGCTGTGGTTGTGGTCTTACCTACACCACCCTTTCCTGATGTGATAACGATTACTTCGCTCATGAAACTTATTCCTCCTACGTCCCTAAATGTTATTTAATATATTTTTGGTGATTGGCTCAATATAGATATTTCCATCTCTTGCAATGGCGATCTGTGCTTCCACTTCCGGTGTCTTTGACCGGCGGAGTGTACGACGTTTCGGTTCCGGCTTGTCCGGACTCTTTGCGATCAGATCCCCAATCTGAATCTGAATCGGCTGCATATCCAGCGCAAAAATAAAGCAGTTACGATCACCCATACATCCTGCCTGTGCGTTACCTTTTAATGCCCCAAGAATCACAATGTTTCCCTGGGAAATAATTTTGGCTCCCGGATTGACATCGCCAATGATCGTGACACTCGATTCACTCGAAATCACCTGTCCCGACCTTAAAGTGCCACGATAAAACTGCTCCGGCCCGTTTCCTGCTGCGGCATTCTCATACTGCTGCTGTACGGCATCGTAAAACGCCTCGACCTGTTCTTTCATGACAGCTTCCTGTCTTGTTCCATTTTCAACGATACACAGGATTTCAATCGATGTGTTGCTTTCAATTGCTGAGATGATCTGCTGTTCTTCCTCTTCCGAAAGTTTTCTTCCTTCAAAGGACAATGCCAGTTTTGCATTTTTAAAAAATGTACTGGATGCTTTGAACTTTTCGACAACATCCTTCAATAACTCATCAAACCCAATCTCCGGGTCTAAGACAAGATTAATTCCGTATTTATTACTTTTTATCGTAACAGATTGTGACATGGTAACCTCCAATTTCATTATTAAAATGAAATCCATCAATTGTAATTATACCTGTTTGCGGCAAATACGCAAGCATTTTCGCTTTATTTGAACGATTTAAAAAAACCTGTCCTTCCTGCGATTGTATTTCTTTCGTTTCTTCTCACGAAAACGCATTTTATCATTTTTTTTCGTTTTTATCTGATGACGGATCACATAAAAATTATCATATGCCCGTTTTGCCAGAAACAACAGAACCACTGCTGCGACAATAACCACTCCCGCAACAATGAGCCATGCAGGATCGATCCGTATGACACGTTCATTTTTCTTCTGCCCGCTATCGGTATTGACGTAATAATTATCTTTTACCTCTGCTCCGGTTTTTACTATATCCACACTGCCGACCTCATGACCGGCATATGTGTATGCAAGCCTTGCAACTTTCTTTTTTCCTTTTGCAGATTCTGTCTTTTTATAGGATGCATCGGAAAACTGTGCTCCTTTTGGCATAATGATATAAGCATCCTCATCCAGCTTTACATAAGGTTCACTGTTGTTCAAAACCCCGTAATTTTTTCCGTTGTCCTTTGCCAGACCCGCATCGTTTTCCGAAATATTCAGCGCCTGGAAATTTTCAAAACAGTAATCAAATAATTTTCTGGTATCCGTATAATGATCCGGTGTTGCCGCATCCATCACCACACACACCAGAGTAATTCCGTCTTTCTCCGCAAAAGACACCAGAGTATTATTCGCCACTGTCGTGTAGCCGGTTTTTCCGCCAGTACAGTATTTGTACAAATGAGAGCTGTCCCCGCGAAACGGGTAGATCATTTTATGGTGATTGTGACACGGATATTCCGCCTTGCATTTATTGGTCTTCGGAAGTGTATAGCTTGGACTGCCTGCAATCATCCGGAACGTCTCGTTTTTGTATGCCTCTGCGGAAATCAGTGCCATATCATACGCGCTGACCCAGTGATCTTCATCCGGCAGACCATTACAGTTATTGAAATGCGTATCCGTACATCCCAATTCCTTTGCACGCTTATTCATCAGGTCAATAAACGTCCGGTAATCACCACCCAGTTTCTGCCCCACATGCTCCGCAACCGCATAAGCACATTCATTGGCAGACTCCAGCATAACCGCATACAGACACTGCTCCATCGTCAGTTTTTCTCCAAGATTCCGGGCAATATGGGAAGTATCTCCCTCATTTTTAAATACCGCATCCGCAGAAAACGTAACGACCTCATCCATATCACAGTTTTCGATTGCCAGAAGAACCGTCATGATCTTTGTGATACTCGCCGGATAATGTTTCTCGTGACTCTTCTTTTCATATAAAACGGTGCCGGTATTGACTTCCATCACAATGGCACTTTTGGACTGCGTTTTTACCCCGTCCGGCCAGTACTCATCTGCACGCACAGACAACGGTAACATGAGTAAAACCGTGCATACGGCAAGAAAAAATGCTGTTACACGGGTGTATTTTTTTATTTTCATAAGGCTCCCCAATTCTTGATTTTCTTATATTTATAATACCATTATTTCCATAATCGTTCAATTTTTATTTGCCGAACGGACGAAATTTGTATATAGTAATAGTATTCTTACAGTTAGCAAAACTGAATTTATCTTTTCCAAGGAGAAATTACTATGAGACTAAGAAATATACCGGGTGCCAATGAAGCTGTGGCAGCCAGCCCATATTGTATACAGAATGCGGCAGAACACCGCGGACAATGGCATGCCTTTTTTGAAAATGACCATCCGATCCATATCGAAATCGGCATGGGAAAAGGCAGATTTCTGATGGATCTTGCTGCGTTACATCCCGAAATCAATTATATCGGCATCGAACGTTACACCAGTGTACTGCTGCGCGCAGTCCAGAAAATGGATACCCTGCAGCTTCCAAATGTTCATTTTCTGTGTGAAGACGCCGCAAAACTTCCGGAAATTTTTGCACCGGAAGAAGTTGACCGGATCTATCTGAATTTTTCCGACCCGTGGCCAAAGGACCGCCATGCCAGACGCCGACTGACTTCCCATGAATTTTTAGACCGCTATGACCAGTTTCTTGCAGCCGACGGACGGCTGGAATTTAAAACAGACAATCAGGACCTGTTTACGTTTTCTCTCGAGGAAATCGAAACTTCCGACCGCTGGCATCTTAATGCCTCCACCCGTGACCTGCACCATGATCCATCCATGAATGAAGGAAATATCATGACCGAATACGAAGAAAAATTTTCTTCTAAGGGCAACCCGATATGTAAACTGATCGCCTCCCGCTAAGGAGGCGGTTTTTCCGTTATCCTACTTTCCCAAAATCCGCCGGTTTCTGTACTTCCGGTACAGCCGATAACAAAACCGTGCTTCTTCCTGTGAAATCTCTTCTTCGGAAAAGACCGCTTTCTGCACAATGCACAGATACTTCTTCCAATCCTCCGCCGGAACGGACGGATAGGTTGTCATCAGCTTTTCCAGATAGTCCGCATCGGTCTTCATGCCAAAACTTCGCTGATGTAATCCCCGGTAAATCCGCCGGTTGATCCGGTATACCGCATGACGATTCTGCCGGTTGCGCAACTCCATAAGCAATTGTTCCCGGTAAATACGCATCCATTTTGCCACAAGTACCAGCACCAGAACCGCGGCAGCCAATGTCAGACACACCGCAAAAAACACTTGCAGATCTCGCGTGTGGTTCTTTTTCCCATTATTTTTTACCGGCCGCTTTGTCTCCTTCTCCGTCATCTGACTTTCTGTCTGCTGCTGTGTTTCCATCTGTGTTTCTGACGGCGATTCGTTTTTCGTCTGCATTTGCGTCTGCGGATTCTGCTCCGCCGCATCTTTGTGCTCTTCATGCCGCTGTTTCCACGTATCGCGCAATTCCGGAGTCGTCGGCAGCTTTGCACTGTCATTCGTATAGCCCGGAGTCATTTCCACCGGCACCCATCCGATATTTTCCAGATAAATTTCCACCCATGCATGCGCATTGTAGTCCGGCACATCTGCCTGATAGCCTTTCTTTTCTTTATGAAATGCCGATGGTTCCACCACATATCCCGATGCATAACGCGCCGGAACTCCCAGACTTTGTAAAATCAGCGCACCCGCGCTGGCAAAATGCATACAATATCCCTCATGTCCGGTTTCCAGAAAATAAGCAATGGTATCTTTCCCCTGTGGGATGTGATTCAGATATAAGTTATAGGTATTTTCGTTACCCAGCCAGTTAGCAACCTGTGTCGCAAGATTCTGCCGGATGTTGTTGGTAGTTATCTGTCTTTCTGCCCGTCCGGAATTGTTTCCATCCGTATCCGCCAGCCAATCCTCATCGTATAACCCGCCTGTTTCCATCTGATCCGCCACATAGGTGCCGTTTTCCTCATACACGCCATATCCGATACTTTCCAGAGCCAGCCTTCGTGTAATAAAATCTCCCACTGCCGGAACATCCGTGGCAAATTTACGGTATCTACTGTCCGCATAGGCATCATACCATTGCTGCAGATCCGTATCTGTTTCTCCGTGGACCATACAAAACCTGTCAAAAACATCGCGCAGATCCGTATTTTCATCCAGTCCCTCAAAAGAAACCTTTCCCGTTGCCCTCTTTTTACGTACCACCGTATCATCCCTGAGCCAGACCTTCCCACCGGCTGTCTGCAAATCTGAAAAATAAGGCATATACGCGTTTTTTAACCCCAGTGCCCGATAGGAAATCTGATACGAAACCGTCTGTGTTTCATCCTCTGCCAGCTCACTCGAACGGATGTATTTTACAAGTTCACCGGCATTCTGCTGCATTAACATTGCAACATCACTGCGATGGTATCCCGCCTTATCCACTTCGTGCGCAAACGTTTTCCCTTCATTTACCCATGTACCGTTCTGATATGTGCCACTGGCAAATGATTTCAGATACAGTTTGCCCGCCGGGGCTTTCGATGCTTCTATCGAAAATACGGTTTTTCCGGTATAGTCCGGTGTTGTATTATCCACATGTTCCCGCGATCCCTGCAAAGTTATCCCCGAAAACGTCAGGTTTTTCACACGTTCTTCCACCTGTCTCTGAAACGCATAAAACTTCGGTGACTTTTTCGGAATCTGCTTTGCCACACCGGAAAACGCATAGCTGCTCACCGAGACAAGAATCACGGCAAACACACCGGCTGCAGCATAAGACAGTAGCTGCATCCATACATGGGTACGACCGTCAGCCACCCTTACATCCATGTGCGTCCATGGTGCCGCAGACACCAGCACGGTTCCCACGAAAAAGAGTGCAATTCCACTCCAGCCCAGTCTGGCATTGACCAGAAGAGCAACCGACAACGCTGTTATATCCGGAAGCAGCAAAACCAGCCGCACACCGGTCACATATCGAAACATCAGACTTAACAGCACAACAACTGCCAATAAAAACGCCAGCATATAAGTATACCGCATCTCCGTCCCGGCCCCGGTCATATAATTTGTTCCATACTGTTTATTCCAATATGACAGATATGCCTGAAACAGCATTTTTCCGCTCTCTGTCAGTTTTCTCCGGTGAAAAATTCCAAACAGTACGAGTGCCGCCGGATATCCGATTTCAAGCACAACCTTGCAGACCCTCTGATATTTTCCGGTCACAGGAACTCCCACGATAAACAGCACAAGACTTACCAGCATGGCCACCTGCAGTTTACCAAGCGCACGGATCGGCAGCTGCCATCCGAATGCACTCCGGAAAATCGCAAGCATTGCATAAAACAGCAGTTCCACAGCAACCGCCTCACAGATCAGCCGGATACCGGTATTGCCAGACAAATATGTGGTTTTATTCCCTCTCCTGTCCTTCCTGTTCACAATACCAGCTCCATTTCTTCCAGCTTCTGTCTCCAGTTATCTCCACCAAAATCCGCAAGTGTCTGTCCATCCAGCACAAGAAAAAGCTCCGGTGTCAGTTCCAGCCTGTGTACCGGGTGCTCGCAGCGATACTGCTGCTCATATCTCTGTCGCAGTAAACCGGCCGTTTCCTTCTGACATTCCATAAACTGCATCAAAAACAGATACACGCTTTCCTCATCCTCGACGCGCAACCGTTTGATTTCTGTTTCCTCCTGCCATGCCACATAATGCGGGCAGCCGGCATCCATCATCGAATACACCAGATCTGCCGCAATTGTGAGAAAGGTTTCCGCATAGGCTTCCCTGCTGCGCCTCATATGCCGGCCTTTTCCTGCCATCTGTGGCAGCATGTCCAGCAAAAATACCACCGCACAGGCAAGCGGCTGACTGTCCTCCCGCACCAGAAGCCCGTCCGATTTGGCGGAGAGTTTCCAGTGTATGCGCTGCAGGCGATCCCCCGGACGATATTCCCGCACATCAAAGATCTGGCTGACATCTGTTCCCGGCTGAAAATCATCGTAGCTTTCCGCTTCTCCGAAATATCTGCGTACCCGCTCCGACACCTGTACTGCCACAGCATCCAGTTCTGGCAGCACCTGTATATCTGCAAATCTCTTTATTTTTTTATGCACATAAAACAGACCGGTCAGATCATAAATCCGTACTTTTACAAGCTCATACTCATAACTTCCCACATGAGAAAGCACGACACGCTTTTCCATGCACTGCATTCCGCGCATCAGTCCGGCACCGTTCCACCAGAAATTTCTGGCATACCCGGCAAATGTATTTCTACAGCGCACACGGTAACGCACTTTTGCTGCCGGAAACAACATGGTCTGATCCACGGTAAGCTGTACCGTAACTTTTTTCCCTTTTTCCGCCACGGTAAGCGGAATCCTGATATCTGCCGTGATATGTCTGCAATAAATCAGCAGATACAAACATGCAAGCAGCATCAGTACCAGTTCCGCAAACCCAATCAGCCCAATCGCAATGCTTCCATAGATCAGCGCTATATAAAATGTGACAAGCGTCACCCCTGTTCCAATCAGAAAACTGCCCACGTTTATCCCCTAAGTCTTTTGTATGTTGTTGGTTTGTCCACATCCGACAGAATTTCCTGCAGGGTGGCATCGACTGTCACATGTCCGATCCGTGCCCTTGTGTTGAGCACAATACGGTGTTTTGCCACATCCGCAAAAATGTCCGTCACATCATCCGGAATCACATAATTTCTTCCCTGCAAAAATGCCCATGCTTTTGCCAGCCGCACGCATGCGATCGTGCCACGGGGACTTACCCCCAGCTCAATGTAAGCATTTTTTCTGGTAGCCTCCATCAGCTGTACGATATATTTTGCAACATTATCATGCACATAAATCTGTTCCACATACTGCTGCATCTCCCACAGCTGCTCTGGAAGAAGAACCGGCTGCAGATCCTCCGCTTTCGTCATCGTTTTTCCCTGGGCAATTTCCATCTCACTCTGCAGATCCGGGTACCCCATGCTCATGCAGGTCATGAACCGATCCAGCTGTGATTCCGGAAGAAGCTGCGTTCCCGCACTGCCTTTGGGATTCTGTGTTGCAATGACAACAAACGGCTGTGGCACTTTTCGGCTCACACCATCCACCGTTACTTTGCCCTCCTCCATCACCTCAAGAAGCGCGGACTGTGTCTTTGGCGAAGTCCGGTTGATCTCATCCGCAAGAAACAGATTACACATGATCGTTCCCGGATGGTACACAAACTGTCCCGTCTCTTTCTGGTACATGTTAAATCCTACAATATCTGCCGGAAGCACGTCCGGTGTAAACTGTACACGGTGATCCAAAAGTCCCATGACGCGCGAAAAGGCGATGGCAAGTGTTGTCTTTCCCACTCCCGGCACATCCTCAATCAGAATATGCCCTCCCGCAAGAATTGTAGCAAAAGCTTTGGTAATACAGGCATCTTTCCCCGCAATCGCACGTTTGACCTCTGCCAGAACCGCGGCTGCATACTCATATACTTTCTCCATATTTCCCCCTATGGTTTCTTTCTATAATTATTTGCATTTTATATAATAAAAAAACCCCCAACGAATCACATTGTTCGTCAAGAGTTCTTTTGCCATTTGATTCAATCAAAATAAGCTTTGCGAGTGCGCGATCAGGGGTTCGAACCCTGGACACCCTGATTAAGAGTCAGGTGCTCTGCCAGCTGAGCTAATCGCGCATTTTTAAATTGTTTGTTTTGTGTCTTTCCTTAAGACAAGAGTTATTATATAATAGGAGTATTAAAAAAGCAAGCACTTTTTTTATTTTTTTTAAATTTTTTTAAAAGCATATTTGAAAGGAACAATTTAACATGAAAGTAGAAGAAAGATTACTAAAATATGTCAGCTATTGGACAACCTCCGATGAATCCTGCAGTGACATTCCAAGCAGTGAGCGTGAGTTCACGCTTGCAAAAGCCTTAAAGCAGGAACTGGAAACTCTCGGTCTTACCAATATACTCCTCACCGATCACTGCTATGTATATGCCAAGCTTCCTGCCACACCGGGCATGGAAAACTGTAAGTCCATCGGCTTTATCGCTCACATGGATACCGCCCCGGATTTTTCCGGAAAGGATGTCAGACCACAGATCATTCCCGACTATGACGGTGGCGATGTCCTGTTAAAAGGCAGTCAGAATGTTTTAAAGGTGAGCGATTTTCCATCCCTTACTTCTTTAAAAGGAAGAACACTGATCACTACAGACGGCACCACACTTCTAGGTGCGGATGACAAGGCTGGCGTTGCTGAAATCATGACTGCCATCGAAGAACTGATAGCAGAAGGCACCCCTCACGGAGAACTGTGGATCGGCTTTACGCCGGATGAAGAAGTCGGTGCCGGTGCAGATCTGTTTGACCTTTCGATCTTTCAGGCTGATTACGCGTATACGGTAGATGGCGATTACGAGGGCGAAGTGGCTTATGAAAATTTCAATGCTGCAAGTGCCATCTTTCATATTAAAGGTGTAAATGTTCATCCGGGCGAAGCAAAAGACATTATGGTCAATGCGGCACTGGTGGGATGTGAAATTGTTTCCCGGCTTCCGGAAGCGGAAACGCCGGCACACACCAACGGCCGGGAAGGATTCTATCATCTGACCGATATGTCCGGAGATGTGGCTTCCGCCACCCTTTCCTTTATCATTCGTGACCATGACAAAACTACATTTGAGAAACGGCTGCAGAATCTGCGTGACGTTGCACAATCCATGAATCAGAAATATGGACCGGAAACCGTCACGCTCGACATCGAACATTCGTATGAGAATATGCTCTCTGTCATTGAAGATAAAATGGAAATCGTGGATCTGGCAAAACAGGCAATTGCCTCCGAAGGTCTGACACCGCTCTCCCGTCCGATCCGTGGCGGTACAGACGGCGCAAGACTGTCCTTTATGGGATTGCCGTGTCCAAATCTCGGTACCGGCGGTTACGGTTTTCACGGACCATACGAACACATCTCTGTGGAAGGCATGCAGACAGCTGTCCGCATTTTAAAACATATTGCCACCCATCCCATTCGCAAATAAATGAATCTGCAAAAAACCGTCCGCAGTCTGATGAATCTCAGATTTCGGACGGTTTTGTTATTATTTATGAAGTTTTAGTTTCCCTGCATATTTGCGGATTTTGCCAGTGCAGGTTTCTGAAACATCCGAAACAGACCAATCTGTTCCAGCGCCTTCGTAATAGCGAAAAAGATCACCGAATCTATCGGCCACATAATCAGATTCTTCAGTGCACGCGCCGGAAGAATCACCATAAATGCCTGTCCATATAACACGGTCAGACAAAGCGTTGTCAGAATCACATTACAGATCAGCATAACTACAAATTTCGCTGCCAATACGCGCCATATGGTAAGCTTTTTCTTGTAAAAAAAGCAGCCATACAGGATTCCTGCCAAAATGACAACCAGTGTCAACTGCGGGCAAAATGGTCCGGTCGGTTTCATCATATACTTGATGATATCCAACGCACCATGAAAGATTCCTCCAACTACCGGTCCAAACAGATAATCAATGATACCATTTGGAATACCAGAAAAGCCGATACGGATAAACTGTCCATATTCAATGGAGAAAAATCCTAGAATCACAGCAACTGCGGCAAGCATTGCCATGGTAGTGATGGTTCTTACCGCTTTTAATTCACGGAAAGAATCGGTGAACAAAGTAACGAATTTTTTCATAAAAAAATTACCTCCTTTGCAGACCTCACCGTACTACAACTGGAGATAATATTATCTTCGGATGCAGCGGGATGCGACTCATGTACCGCAAGATTCTCTTTTCGTCCGGGTGACAACTCCCTGTTCATCCGGCACTTAACGCACATGTGTCTACTCTGCTTTAAACTATTAAATTGCAACGACCTAAGTATAACACAATGGAAAAGAAATGCAACTATTTTTTTTCATTGTATGGCATTTTTATAGCAAAACGCCATCTGTCACACGTTTTTACGTGGAACAGATGGCGTCCGTTGCCTGTTATTTTATTCTTTTCAGGTTCCCATACTTGCAAACAGGGCAGCTATCTCATCCGGGCTTAATGCCTTATTGGGATCTGCCGGTTCTTCCGGCTGAAGAGGTGCTTCTTTTACGGCTTCCGGCTCTTCAATCGGCTCGAGAATATCCTCCGGTTCCACCGTTTCTTCGACAGGTTCCCCGGCTTTATCCGCATTGTCGTCATTGCCCATATTTGCAAACAGGGCAGCTATTTCATCCGGGCTCATGGCGCGGTTTGGATCGGACAGATCCGGCATCGGCGAAAGTTCTTCCTCCGGCAGGTTCTCATCATTCGCTTCCTCAACAATCGCATCCTCCGGAATCGGGTCCGGTTCTACCAGTTCTTCTGCTTCCTCAATGGATTCTTCCGGGTCCGGCGGGATAATCTCATCCGCTGCCATGACCGGAGGCTCTTCCTCCGGCTCAAAACTCTCCCCTTCCGGTATATCCGGCAGAATCTCCGGGTCCGGCTCCATACTTTCTTCCGGCTCCGGTGAAATCTCCGGCTCCGGTTCCATACTTTCTTCCGGCTCCGGTGAGATCTCAGGCTCCGGCTCCATACTTTCTTCCAGATCCGGCGAAATCTCAGGCTCCGGCTCCATACTTTCTTCCGGCTCTGGTGAAATCTCCGGCTCTGCCTGTATTTCTTCCACATGATTCTGCGGTGCCGGCTGTGGCTCTACAGGTGTTGCCACAGGTACAGAAACCTGCGGCTGGGAAACAACCACTTTCTGACTGTTCATAATGGTCTGATTCAGGCGCAGTTCCATATCTTTCATTGCAATAATGATTTCCTGCAGCTTTGCGGCTATCTCTTTATCCTGTGAATGTTCCTGTTCTTTTCCATCCTTCTGCACCGAAGAAATTTCATCCTTACAGGCTGAAAGAATCTCGTCCTTATAAGCACCCGCAACTGTACCGAACCCATCCATTCCTTTCTGGAACGTATCAAACCGGTCGATCAGCTGTTCGTATGAATTCATCAATGCATCGGTATTCTCATGGGACCGCTTGATAATTACTTTCGCTATTCCCTTCTGTGCATTGACAATTTCCTCTGTCGGAATCTTAGATGCCTCTTCCATATATGCAAGCTTCACCGATATTTCCTCAAAATATTTTTTCAGCATGAGATATGATGCCTTTTCCGACTTGAAAATACTCTCATACTGTTCCTCTCTCCGGGCATATTTTGTCTCATATACTGAAATCACGCCTCTGATTGCAACATACAGGCATATCAGATCTGCTGCTGCCAAAACAGCCAGAACAATAAACATCTTCGGGAAATTGACTATGGCATACAACTCTGCCATAAAAATAAACGCAAACAAAAGTATCCCGAAAATCATCTGCATCCTTGCTTTCGAATCTTTATTCTTCATATGATACCGCTCCTTCCATGAGCCCGCTATTCTAACCACTATGCAAAATAAGCTCTAGTATGTTATATTTTACCATATTGTGTCGATTCTCACAAGGTTTGTTGTTTATTTCTGCCTTCTATAATACGTCATTTACAATCTGCTCTGCTGTCAGATGATTCTCTTTTAATACCTCATTTACATCATACCGGTCAAGGAATTCTTTTTTCAATCCGTAATTATAGACTTTCATATCACTGCTTCCATAAAATCTTGCGATTTTTTCTCCGAAACCACCATTCAGGATGCCATCTTCCAGTGTAACTACCGTGTCATGGTCTGCCTTCAGCTTCTCCAGCAGTCCCTTATCCAGTCCGGTAATATAATACGGGTTGATTACCGTTGCATGAATACCTTTTTTCTCCAGCATTTCTGCGGTCTGCAGTGCCAGGGAATAAAATGTTCCGAGTCCGATCAGTGCAATTTTGCTTCCCTTCTCCGTTACCTCATAGGTGTTGAGCTGGCTCCAGTCTTTTGTGACTTCTCTGCCATCCGAAATCATGTCTCCGCCCGGAAGTTTGATCGCAACCGGCATTTCTTTCTGCTCCACGCTCCAGTCAAGCATTGACAGATATTCTTCCTTTGTTGCCGGTGCCAGATAAACCAGTCCCGGAATATTGGAAAGCATCGGAATATCCTGCAGTCCCAGATGGGTAACATCCGTCATGCCAAATACCGATCCCGTATACACAACAATCGTTGCCGGATTCCCGTCAATACACAGATCCTGTGAAATCTGGTCATACGTCCTCTGGATAAAGCTGGAATACACACCGTATACCGGCTTTCCGCCACCTTTGGCAATTCCGGAAGCAAGTGCTATCGCTGTCTCCTCCGCGATTCCCACATCTACAAACTGCCGGCCGGCCTGTTTCCTTTTCTCCTGCGTAAATCCGAGAATCGTCGGGGTTCCGGATGTAATTGCAACAACTGTCGGATCCTGTTTCATCTTTTCAATCAGATATTCACAGGTCACCGAAGAATAATCTTCCACTTCCGGAAAATGGGATTTTCCGGTCTCAATATCAAATGGAAGATGCCAGTGCCATTCTTCCTTATGCTCTTCTGCCGGTTTATAACCTTTTCCCTTTAATGTATTAATGTGGACAACAACCGGTTTCTTACTGTCTTTTACCTGTTTGAAAGCCCCGATCAGTTCCCTTAAGTCATTTCCATGATCCACATAGACATAATCAAGTCCCATGGCTTTAAATAAATTGCACTCTGCCTGTCCGTTTGTCTCGCGGAGTAATTTCAGATTTGAATAAAGTCCTCCATGGTTTTCTGCAATTGACATATCATTGTCATTTACTACAATGATCATGTTGCTGTCTAATTCTGCTGCAAAATCCATTCCTTCTAAGGCTTCTCCTCCGCTTAAAGAACCGTCTCCGATAATTGCGATCACATTTGCACTTTCCCCACGAAGATCCCTTGCCTTTGCCAGACCGCATGCCAGACTGACGGATGTAGAGGTATGTCCGATCGTAAAATGGTCATGTTCACTTTCCTGCGGACAGCTGTATCCCGTCACGTCGTCGTAATGTTCTTCATATAAATAGGCATCTTTTCGACCGGTCAGCATCTTGTGCGGATAGGTCTGATGGGAAACATCAAATACCATTTTGTCCTTTGGGGACTCAAAAACATAATGCAGTGCAATGATTGCCTCTACCATACCAAAATTCGGGCCAAAATGCCCGCCGTGAATACTTGCCCTCTTTAATAATGCATGACGCATTTCTTCTGCGAGAGCTGTCATCTCTTCTATATTTAATTTCTTCACATCTTCCGGTCCGTTAATCTTTTCGATATACATATAATAAATTCTCCTTCCGATTTTATCTATCATAATATACCATTTAAAGTTAACTTTAAGTCAAGTATTTTTTATTTAATTTTCAACTTTTTGCTTCAATCCCTCAATTGCCTGAGCCACTATACCTGCGCTCTTAAAAAGATGTAAATATTGTAATGATAAAAGGGGCAAAAGGTATCATTTCCCACTGAAATGCAATTTTTATGTCATTCGCATTTCTTGCGATCCGCTTGTTGTTCCGATATAATTATGCTATGATTGTGCTTTGATTGGAGGAAACCATTTTGAGCGAATATTATAAGTTTTTTCAAAATAAAAAATGTGAATATTTTCCATGCCATAAAGGAATTCCGGAGGAGGACTTTAACTGCCTGTTTTGTTATTGTCCCCTCTATACACTTGGGAAATCCTGTGGTGGAAACTGTGAATATTTAAAAAATGGTATCAAATCCTGCATAAACTGTGGCTTTCCCCATCACCGAAAGAACTATGATAAGGTCACGGGCCGCTTTCAGGAAATTGCAGCCGTTATGGCAGCTTCCGATAAGGAGGATGTATCCCATGAAATGTAAACTTACTCCCGGATTATCCTCCGGTGACTGGAACGAATTTTGCAGCCGTTTCCATTTCCCTCCGGATGACCTGCCCCATATTCAGGCAATTTATACGGCACTTCTTCCCCTGGTTGAATCCTATGCGTATTACTCTCTGGATCAGGATTTAGACGGGGTTTCCCTGCCTCACTATGCCTATGGGCTTGTGACGCTTGGGAACGGAGTGGATGAACTGTCGGAATTATATCTGAACCATGAACAGATCCAGGAAGCTTACATTGTGGACTGCATCAGCCTGATGCTTTTATCACAGTCTTATGAAGCGTTTGCACATGTGGTAGAACGTCAGAGCCGCCTGTATCTTGCAGAATTATCTTTTCTGGGAGATACCTATTCCCTTGACCTGCTCCCACAGATTTATGGGCGGCTTGCCCCGGATGGCATCCGGCTTACCGAGGGGCAGATGCTCCGGCCGCTTAAGACAGCAACTCTGATCCTGCATCTGGATACAAAAACGCACACAAATCTCAAGCAATTATGTAATACATGTGCAAACTGCCGGAATTTTTCCTGCCCATCGAGAAAGACCACGGCTCCACATTTGCCGCATACTTATGGGGTCATGCAAATATTCCATACAAAATAATTATTTTTCAATTGATAAGTCAGCATTTTACCGTGCTTTTTTCAAAAGTTCTTCCGCTGTAATACCAAACAATTTCTTAGTTTGTTATCCTTTATTATTTTTGAAAACCATTATAAGTCCAACAATTCCAACAATTATCCCAATAAGAGCAAACGGGAAATCGCTAAAACCTGCCAATACCGTTCGATTCATTTCTGCGCCACTTGCACTTAAGAGTACTCCAAATAGAATAACTGCTATACCCTTTAACTTGCTATCATTCATTTTGTTTACCTCCATAACCTTCCAGTTTATCGCCGCTTCCGTGTACCACCAGTGCCTCATAATAAATATACTGTCCCAATAGACTCAGACCAGCAGGTGAGCTTTCCCTTATATTATATCTTCCATATAGATTTACGAACTCTGATAAGGGCAAATACAAGGGTGCAGGACATCTGGTAGATGTCCGCTTTGCACCGACCGAAGCGGCAGCGACGACAAAAAAATCTTATAAAATAGTATAACACAAAATGAAACCGATATGGTGAACTGATTAAAATGCTTCTGTTTTTTATAACTGATGATTGAAGAAATATAAACAAAAGCAAGGGGGTTGAGAGTAACCTCGAATCTGAAAACCTTATCTTTACAAGTTTGAGGTTTCGAATGATTATTAAGATAAAAAGATGTAAATAACATAATATTAGCAGTTGACTTTAACATTATTAAATGATAATATCAATAATATTAAAGAAAGGGGTTGGTAATGAGACGAAAAGCGCAAGAATGGATATACAATTTAAGTGATGAAGATATCACATTTATAAAAAATTTTGTTATGTCATCTGGCTCTTTAAAAGAGGTTGCAAAATTGTATCATATAACATATCCTACCGTGCGATTGAGACTTGATCGACTTATACAAAAAATGCAAATGAATGATCAAATAGAAAATGACGCTTATATTTCATTAATTAAAAAAATGGTAATAGATGATCAACTTGATTTTGACACAGCAAAAATATTGATAAAAAAATACAGAGAGCAAAAAGGAGAATAAATGAAATTTTCTACAATTTTATTCATCGTAATAATAATGGCATTAACCATTATTTGTGTACGTTTTTTAGAATCATATTTAAATAAAAAAAGAAGAACAACTACCGTATCATTAACACCAATTATTTTTCTTGTTCTTTCAATCGTATTAATTATAGTGTATCTTAATTTTGAACCAGAAAGTTTTGAACGCGTTGAGAAGCAGGGGTCATTGACACTCTCATATAGTTTCGTTTCCAAAAATCAGATGTCTATAAAGGATAAGATACATAATTGCATCATTATCTTTATACTTACGAATATTCCTGCTGTTATATCAATTTATAATAGGATAAAAAGAAATAGAACGATTACGCGCAAAAAGAAAATAAATGAAATGAAATTGCGGGAATTATAATGTTCATCTCTATATATTATATATAGTTGTGATAAATTTTTTAAAAGATGGAGGTCTTTCAATGAAAGTCTTATTAAAAAAGTAATTGCAGCATCAATGTCGTTGGCTCTAGTACATACAACTATAGCTCCAATACCTGTTTTTGCAGCCGAAAGCAATAAACAGTTCTCGGAAGAGACAGTTATAACAACTGAAAATGTTTATGATGTCCTATCGTATTTGGACATAGACGAAAATAACCTTGAAGTAAACCAAGAAGCTAGCTATGCAACTGTTACAGTTGGAGAACTGAAAGAAGCAATAGACTCAGCGAAAAAATATCAAAAAGAAGTTGAAAAAGACTCAACTATAAATATAGAAGACATTTCGTCTTCACCACAATCGACTCGTGCTACTTATAGTAAAACATTAAGTAGTGATTTGGTGGTTGGTTCAGCTACAATTACATTTAATGCCGTTGGATATTATAGTGGAAAGCACTGGACAAATGCAAGTGCTTCTAATGCAAGCGTAGATTCTGACTTTGTTATATATACATATAAACTTTCTGGACAAAGTAACAAAACCACATGTACTTCCTCCTGTATTACCTTAAAATGTTCTGGAAATCTTGATACTTATGTTGGAGTTGGAAATGTAGGAATTGTAAAGATTACATCTCAAACTTATTCGAGTAAAACCAATTTCTATGCTTCAAGTTATTTATAATAATGAAAAAAAGATATATAGTGATACTCGTTTTGCTTATACTGATCTTACTCTATAATAGATATGGATCTGGTGTCTAAAATCATTTAAGTGCACAGGTAGACAGTATTTCAATTGAGGCAGTATGAAAAACTTATCCAGCGCGAACGATTAGAAATTGTTCGCAGATAATAAAACAATTTAATAAAATATAATTAGTGCCTGCTGAGTAAGCAGACACTAATTATAAACTTCATTATTCATTTGAGTTTTACAATGATCTGAACCTTATTTTATGCCGGTATCCAGCAAAGATCTTTAAATCATTGACAAAAAATTACGCAATGGTATTATGAAAATACAAAACGCAATACCGTGTAGGCGGTTTGCCAAAGTTAGTTTAAAAAAATAACCGGTCTTTGGTAGGGGCGGTTATTTTTTATGGTTAGAAAAGATCATTACGATCAGATTGATAATAGCAACAATCAGTATGCAAAACTGAAATATTGTTCCCCACATTATTTCTATGATGGCAATTACCGACAACAACTTTGTATACATTCTTTACTCCTCGCTTTCTTTTACTAATTTATACCCAATTGAGCAAATTGTTCTTGGTTCCCCCTTCTCGCAGAGTTATATAGCCTTTTCCCATTAACTTTTTAAGCCTATCATGCACACATGACTTTGATTTTGTGTTTACTCCTTTACAGATTTCTTGAAAAGATGGAGAAATTAAATTTTCTTCCATATATTTTACAATATACTCATACATTTCTCTTTCTTTATCCGTAAGTTCATTTCTTAGCTTTTCTCCCATTTGCTACCTCCCTATATGCCTATATAATAAAATATGTGTTCGATTATATCAAATAAAAATTATTGCCAAACCATCCTCAACTGTCCGACCTGCTCCTCCACAATCCGCCCCAACCTCTGCTTCATGACTCTCTGCACAATCCGCCGCCTCCGGTAAAAACAATTCCGGCTGATTTGGAAAATTCCGTTGTGCACATTCACTTTATTTCTTGTGTATTTTTGTGTATTTTAGTTGACTTTTGTGTAATATTGTGTATGATATAATTAAAGGAGGTACATAATGAATCCAAGGCAACAAACGATTAAACAACTCAGTGCTTCCGGTTATGAATTGAAACGCCACGGTGCTAATCACGACATTTACTACAATCCGCAGACACACAGCACCGTACCTGTCAAACGACACGATTTCAATGAAAACGACATGAAGTACATCTTCAAGGAAGCCAATATTAGCAGGATGCATTAAATATGTTTCCTGCTTCCAAATAGGAGGGTTACTATGAAATATATTTATACAGCTTTGTTTACACCTATCGAGGACGGATCCGGATACTACGCAAAAGTCCCTGATCTTCCTGGATGCATCACTACTGGCAATAGTCTTTCTGATGCAATTGACCAAATTACCGATGCAATGAGCGCATGGCTTGTTGTTGCAGAGGATGAAGGCGAACCGATTGCTCCTCCATCACCACAGGAAAAATTAAGTGTTGATGGCGGCACAATCTGTTCCCTGATTTCCGCAGATACCATTGAATATCGTGCCCAGACAGATACTCGCGCCGTTCGAAAAAATGTTTCTCTTCCAAGTTGGATGGTCCGTCTTGCTGACAAGCGCGGAATCAACTGCTCACAAGTCCTTCAGGATGCCTTACGAACACTTCTTGATAACTCCACTATCGCACATACTCATTAACATTATCCCTTAAAAACCAGTTATCTATATGGGTAACTGGTTTTCTCATAAAACAAAAACTGCCTCTCCATCAACCATAACTCAAAAGAGAGCCTGTTTCCTGACTCTTTCCCTTTTATCCCCTATTACATAAATAGTCTCTCGGAATCTCTACAGTATGGGGTCATGCAAATATTCCATACAAAATAATTAGTGCCTGCTGAGTAAGCAGACACTAATTATAAACTTCATTATTTATTTGCTTTTTTCTTTTTCATTACAACAATTACAACTCCTGCCGCAACAACTACCGCTGCTGCAATCAGAACAATAACAATCGTCATGACCGCACCATCCTGTTTTACAAGTACAAGTGCACTGATACCATCCATTGTATACTCGCCACCCTTGATTGTCTCGATGGTCTCAACGCCAGCTTTCTGTCCGTTTATGCAGACTTTCCATTTTCCTTCCGGAATTGTAACTTTTGCCTTGTCAGTGTTTGCATTAAAAAGAAGATACATCTCTTTTGCACTTTCATCTTTCTGACCGCCCTTTATATTAATTCCTACAATATTATCCCCAAGTCCTTCTACGGATTTTACATATTTTTTCACATCCTCTGATGTAGATAACCGAAGTGCCGGATGTGCCTTTCTGAACTTAATAAGTCCCTTATAGTATTCAAATACATCTGCGTATTTCTTGTCGGATAATGTATCCCACTTAATGCTGTTTACTTCGTCTCCTGCATTGTATGAGTTTGAATTGAATGTTCCATCATCATTGACCTTTGTGCGAAGCATTTCCTCTCCTGCCTGCAAAAATGGCACACCTTCTGCAGTCATATAAAATGCTGCTGCAAGATTATTCATCTTTATGATGTCCTCTTCACTCGAAGTTGTTTTAGAACCTGCAATTCTGTCAAAAAGTGTGTTATTGTCATGGCATGATGCATAGTTGATAATCTGGCTTGGCTCCTTGCACCATGACTCGTTTGCCATGAATGAATCTGCCATTTTCTTCTCTGCATTCGTTGCTCCTGATACGAATCCGAATGTTGCAGTATCAAATACGCTTCCTTTTAATCCATCACGAATATTGTCGTTGAAAAATGCGAAATCCGGAGTGGAAGCTGAATTCCCCTGTGTAGCCATTGTCACATTATCTTTTGTGACACCGGTCTCCATTGTCCATCCTTCCCCATAGAAAATAACATCCGGATGTGTCTTGTGTACTTCCTCTACAATCTCATTAATTGTATCGGTATCTAAAAGTCCAACCAGATCAAATCTAAAACCATCCATATGATATTCATCTGCCCAGTAGCATACGGAATCCACAATATATTTCCGTACCATGTTTCTCTCGGATGCTGTATCATTTCCACATCCTGAGCCGTTTGAATACGAACCGTCTTCATTGATACGTGAAAAATAACCCGGAACAAGTTTATTGATACAGAAATCATCTGCACTCATAACATGATTGTATACCACATCCATTACAACGCTAAGTCCGTTATCATGCATAGACTTAATCATCTGTTTTGCCTCTTTTACACGCACATCCCCATTGTGTGGATCTGTAGAATAGGAACCCTCCGGTACATTGTAGTTAACCGGATCATATCCCCAGTTATATAAATTCGACTGATCGTTTCCTTCATCTACGGAACCAAAATCATAGATTGGAAGTAAATGCACATGTGTAACACCAAGTTCCTTAATATGATCGATTCCAGTTGAAATACCATCTTTGGTCTTTGTTCCTGTCTCTGTCATTTCAAGGAATTTACCAACATTTTTTATGCCGGAACTTTTGTCTGCTGATAAATCACGCATCTGTAATTCGTAGATGATCGCATCATTAATGCTCTCTCCTGCATGTGGATTGGTATCCTGATCCCATCCGTCAGGATTTGTCTCTTCAAGATTGATGACCATGGCACGCTGTCCATTTACACCAGTCGTTCTGGCATATGGATCACAGGCTTCTTTTGTTGAACCGTCGATTGTTGAACTGTATGTGTAGTAGGTTCCATTTAAGTCCCCATCCACTTTTGCAACCCATGTTCCATTCTTATCGGCATTCATCTCAATGCTTTCTTTCGGCTCTTTATCGTCAGGATCTCCTGTCTCGTATAAATTAAGCATAACTTTTTCAGAGGTAGGTGCCCACACCCTGAATGTTGTACTGTCCTTACTCCATGTAGCACCAAGATCATCCCCATCATATGTATACTCATCTTCAAATTCTTTTGTTGAATATATGATTGGCATTCTGATATCACTTACGGTACCATCATATGTAATCTGATAACTACTTGAATTGACAAGTTCCTCTTTCAGAGTAAGTATATAGGTAGAATCATCTCCCGCTTTTACATCTGTTACCTGAATTTCCCCATTTTTACCTTCTACCTTAAAGGCATTTTTAAGTTCTCCTTCAATATCACCAGTCATTGTGGCTGTGATCGTCTTATCCCCATTGTACTTTGCAGTATTAAGCTTTATTCCCCTTACTGCATCATCACCGTATTCCTTTGTATAACCCTCAACACCTGATTCGACTTTAACAATCACGGTTCCTGATACCATTTCTGATATATCAATGAACTGATCCTCTTCATAATCCTTCGCCCAATCCTGTGTTCTTACAACAAATCCTACGGAAGTCACACCGGCTGAAATTTCAATTCTGGCAACTGCATCACCATCCTTAGCCTCTAAAGGATAGTCATTTCCTTCCTGTCCCTCGGCCCACATCCATACAGACCATGGATCATAATCACCATCTGCCCTGTGATAATGAAATTCTATCACAGGACCTCCATCCGCTTTGACCGGTACTGTATCAAGTATTACAGTACTGATTGTCATGATAAGCATAAGCATTGCCATCCCCAATGCGCTTATACGTTTTCTTGTCATTTGCTTTTCTCCCTTCATTACGAAATTTTACGAAATTTCTTTTTGTATAAATTAGCATATATTTTTATATTTTTCAAGTCTAAATTGTATATTTCTGCGAAAAACCGTTATTTTTTACCATAACACGGTTATTTACTGTCTTGAAATCCGGAGCATCCCTGCCTATAACCATAAATATAAAAACGAGCAGCAAAACCGGATTTACACCAGTCTGCTACTCGTTTGATGATTATAATATTTTCTTTTCTTGTGCCATTGCAACCAGTTATCGGACAAATGGCAGGAACGTAATGCTATACTTTATTTTCCAAACCGGCTGATTTCTTTCGCATATGATATTTCCGTTTTTCCTCATACATTTTCTCATCCATATGCATTAAAAAAGTTTCTGCATCATCTTCTGTCCCAAATTCCGTGTATCCCATGGAAACACTTAAATGAAACGGTTCTATCCCGGATTCATTAAACCGGGACAGATTATGGTTAATCTCCTCCATTGTCGCTAAGACACGCTCCGTATCAACACCTGACAGCAGCACAATAAACTCATCTCCCGCATACCGGATTGCCATACCATCATCCGGTATGGATCTGATGAGTATATTTCCCAACGTACAAATAGCCTTATCGCCCGTACTATGACCTAAATTGTCATTAATACACTTGAAATCGTTTACATCCATCATGATTCCATATAAGGATTTATGGCTTGCAATTTTCTTTTCCGCAAGCACCGCATTAAAATATCTCCGGTTATATAATCCGGAAAGCTCATCCATATACAAACTCTCTGCGTATGACTGCATCTGCACAAATATCAATGCGACCGCAACCAGCACCCATGATGATGTAATTCCATAAAAAAGGAACTGGAGAACTACACCTGCAAAACAAGGACCAACGAAATAGATCACCGGGAAAAAATTCAGGTTAACCCCTTGTTTTTTGGAATGATACACCAGATAGATACTGTAAGCAAAATATATGACAAGCGAAATATATCCCACCAGCACACCGGCAGTTCTCTGGTATACATTCTCCCCGGATATTTTAAACATAATCCCTGTTCCAAACAGATTACATAAAACCATAATTACTTCTACCAGCCAGGGAAATATCTCCACTCCTGCTTTTTGAACCATTCTTTTATAATTTCGATAGATACGCAATTCCACGTACATACACCAAAGCATACCCATACTGACTGTCCCTATAAAGCATATGCTGTTAGAGATATAATTAATCTGCCGGCTGCCAGTAAACTGTTTTCCATCTACGAGAAAAGCAATGGTTTCAGACAATGCACCCACTAAATTTACGATTGCTATTCCATCATATATTTTATCTCCCACATGAAGGCTCTCTCTGTTCTTTCGTCTGCAAAACAAAAGGAACCACATCATTAACACGGTCAATCCGTTTGCCATTAATATTTCTTCTAAAACGATGATTATTATCCCCTCCATCATTCACGGTATAAACTCATTTTTACTAAAATGAGTTCTATCATTATACCAAATTAAAACCGGTTTTTGTCTTTTTCGACATGAATTACAGTTTTTTTAACGTGAACGATGATTTTTTATGTTTCATCACTTTTCACAGCCTACTGCAACTGTGAAAAACCCACGGCTTACAAAGTTAACGGTCTTTGTATCGGAATCATAATAAGATCCCAGTATCTTAACTGCTGCACCGTATTTATCAATTTTATATGCAAAAATCTTTTTGTCTTTTTCCTTTTTCGAAGCATTATAGGAAACAGCGACCCTGATCCGTCCCTTTTTCAGGACAGACGACTGCTTTTTCTTTATTCCTGTGACGGAAAAATCATAAACCGGACGTTTTCCAATAATTTTCCCTGCCCTGGCAGAAAGATTTTTCTTGTCAGTCTGTTTCATTTTGATAACCACAGCTGTATTCATTTCTTTCTTTAATTCTTTTAATGCCTTCGAATCAAAGGTAAGATTTACATTGCCACCATTGACCTTCCATTCTTTTACATTCTTTTTGACAAGTAAATTTACCGCCTGCTTATCCATTTCAAGATGCAGATTCTTCCAATTTTTGGCTTTTCCCGTATCAAAAGTTATTTCAACAGACAGATCTTTTATCCTGCCACCCTGTTCTTTTTCTGCCTTTGTAATTTCTTTTTTCAAAACTGCTGCAATATTCTTCACTTTGACAGTATTATTTTTAACTGCAGATTTTACTTTGACATTAAGATTCTTAACAGAAACGGGCGTGTCTTCTGCGGATGGCGGTGTCACATTCCCTGGTTCTTCTTTTGCATGATCCGGTGCTGGTAATGTGCCGGAATCCGGTGAAACATTGCCAGATGATCCGCCGGAACTGCCTCCGGAACTTCCGCCAGAACCGCCCCCGGTCTGGGAATGATCCGCCGTTACACGGACCTGACAATCTGCCTTACTTCCTGTATAGTTGCCATTCCCATTATAACATGCGGTGAACGTATATGTTTTCGTTTCATTCGGAAGCGTTGCCATCCAGTGATCCATTCCCTTTTCTTCTAATGTGATCCCGGAAACATCACAGGTTACTTTTATCCCGGCATCTTCCGGAATCCCCTGTCTGCAAAGCTGTAATTCTACTGTCCCCGCACCTTTGACCGTATCGGTTTTTGCGGTCAGCTGCATGTTGGTGGAAGCCTTTTCGATTTCCAGGACAGCTTCCCCGTATGTTGGAATAAAAGATGCCTTTTCTGCTTTAAAATAAATCTTATACTGGCCTGCTTCTGTGTAAAACGGCATCTCCGTTTGTGTATACGATCCGTTTTCTGTCAAACTGTAACGGATTTGTACACCATCTTCCTGTTTGATATCAAATGTATGGGGTTTTCCATCATAAGTTACGCGGACAGGTACGGTTTGTATTTCCGGCATCTCACTGTTTTTCCGGTAATAATAAGTGATCTCCTGGCGATCCTCTGTGATGTTTATTTCTCCCTGATTTGCACTGTTTCCTACACATGTATATCCATATAAATCCGGACTTCTTAACGTATACGCAGAATTCTTTGGTACATATACTGTCGTGGGTGCCGTATCAGGCACTGTTGTTTCGGTTCCGTCTTCGTTTTGCAGCATATAACGAATGGTTACGGTACTCCACGCCTGCCCTGCCGTCTGATTGTCAGCCAGAATTTTCCCAGTGTCCTCATCTATGATCTTTCCTTCCAGTCTGTCCCCGGAAACCAGACCAGTTACCGCAGGAAGTGTGACAGAAAGGGACTCTCTGGCAGCATCCGGATCATACCAGTTACTGTGTGGCGGAACGGTATATGTTTCTTCTTTTTCATATTTGACTGTATTGTCTGCTCCAATAATGCGGAAAGTAATCTTCAAATGCTGTTTGGCATCCACTATATTTTGTACGACTGTACGGAATTCCAGATCCTTTCCATTTGCTTTTGTGATATTTTTCTCGCCGATCCGGTATTGGTCACTATCCCTGTCAAGTGTTCCTGTCCTGGTATGTGGAATTGTAATTTCAGGATCGCACACATAAACAGATGCCTGCCTGCTGACATAATCACGGTTATTTAATCTCCGCGCCAGTTCCATCTTACACACTTCACAGAACGGATTCCCAAGATCCCTCATCATACAGACGCGGCTCGGTGCAAATACCGTTTCTGTTCCTGCTGCCGTTATTCCGATTCCACGGAATCCCAGCATCTTATGCCATTTAATCTTATCCGGGTCCGAGGTATCGGAAATATTTTCTCCCTGCATCTTTTTATCGTACTCATCGCCTAATCTTCCGATGCTGTGGGAAATTTCATGGGTCATGACATCCCCCTGCGCATTCTCATTCGAATTTGCGGAAAAAGAAAAGAGTGCATTGGAAGAAGAACCAATATTCGCAGTCGTATTACAAATGATATGGATGGTTCCAACGGCTGCACCGGTATCCAGGTATCTGCTCTCCAGTTCTGCCCTCAGTGCCTTGGCTTTATCTTCCCCGTCCTTTGTAAAATAGCAGGATTTTCCGAATGCCTGCACATGAAAATATGTGTCCGGGTTCGACTCCCCATACATCACGCCCACACCAGTTTCATTGGATACCGTCTGTACTGCATAAATATTGATCCTGTCGGAATACTCTTTATAAGGGGACCACTTTAGCAGCCCCTGTGCTTTTGCCGTCGCATCCTTCAAAAATTGTTCCTGTTGTTCCTGGGTATAGCCCTCACCCATGATAACAATCACAAAATTTTCCTTATCATCACCTGTCTTGTGAATGGTATAAACGGAAGCTGCCGTTGTCTGGTCTGCCGCTGTCTGGTCTGCCATCACAGGATATGGAAACACCAGGGAAAGCAATAATATCAGGCTAAGTACCATTGCTCCAAACCGTTTTCCATCATTCTTTTTTACATTCATCATATCATCCTCCGTACTTTACATTACCAGAAATACTGGTGCTTTCCCTATTCTTCCCACAGACAAACTCCCGGGAAACCATCTGCCATAAGGCTTCTTAAAGCACGATTACCGCAGCATCAAACCCCTCTACCTTTCCATCAAAGGTGTTTTCGGTAAGCAGATTGTACTTCTCGGTGTACTCATTAAATTTTTTTGCACTGCTGCTGCAGTTGAAAATCATGGCAATGGTCTCTTCACCATTTTTTCTGATCAGGACAACTGTCCCTTCCCCATCTTCTGTGACGCTCTCAGCCAGTTCGCCTTCCACAATGCATGCATGGCTTTTCCGGACCTGAATCAGCCGCTTGTACCATTCATACATCTCTTTGTCCTGGTATTCTTCCTCCCAGTACATGCCCCGTCTGCAGTCCGGATCGTTGGCTCCCGGCATCGCATACTCATCTCCATAATAAATCATCGGCATTCCCGGCAGTAACAACTGAAAAGCGGCTGCCAGATGCTGCTTTTTCTTATTGTCGTTACACAGATGTAAAAATCTTGCGGTATCATGGCTGTCGATCAGATTCCACATAAGGGGATAACAGTTTTTGTTTAAGCGTCCTTTCAAATATCCAAGATTTTGTACGAACTGGCTGACCGTAATTTTTTCGTCTGCAAGCAGATCAATCAGGTTTAGGTAAAATGGATAATTCATGACCGTATCCCATTCATCCCCCTCAAGGAAATCTCCTGCATAATGCCAGATTTCCCCAATGATCAGCATATCTTTCTTCACAGCCTTTACTGCCTTTCTGAAATTCTTCCAGAAGAAATGGCTGATTTCGTCTCCTACATCCAGTCTCCATCCGTCAATATCGCATTCCTTAATCCAGTAGCATGCAACATCCGTAATGTATTTTTCAACTTCAGGATTTTTCAGGTTTAACTTTGGCATTCCGCCATAATAACCAAAACATTTGAAGTTTGGGATCTCTCCCCATTCGCTTTTAAGTGGGAATCCATCAATAAAATACCAGTCCCGGTATTTGGATTTTTCACCATTTTCCAGGATATCCGCAAACGCAAAAAATTCTCTTCCCGTATGATTGTATACCGCATCCAGGACTACCTTCATACCACGCTCATGCGCTTTTTGTACCAGCTCTTTGAGATCCTCTGTTGTTCCAAAGGACGGGTCTATCTGGTAGTAATCCGTGGTATCATACTTATGGCACGAATCTGATTGAAAGATAGGTGTCATATACAGCACATCGATTCCCAGATTCTGAATATCATCCATATGTTCGATGATTCCCCTGAGATTTCCATGCAGATCATCCATAGGCGTAATCGGTGCTTTATACCACAGTTCTTTGTCTACCGGCTCCGTTGCTGCAAAACGGGATGGGAAAATCTGATACACGACCTTGTTTGCTGCCCACTCCGGCACCTCAAACATCTCTTCCTCCCGGAGGTTCTGCGGACAGTCAAACATTCTGTCCCTGTTTGTAATGCATTCCTTATCAAACTCATAATTTCCATAATATACCTTTTCTCCCTGCGTGTCCGTAAATTCGAAAAAGTAACGCAGACAGATCAAATGCATCTTTATCTGTGCTTCATAATAATCATGAAACTGTGAGACAGCAACCTTCTTCATCGGAACTGTCTTTCTGGTATCCTTACGCTCCATAGGTATATACTTGTCCTCATAGTGAAGGATTACCTCCTTCATATCATCCTTTTTTACCTGCACGCGTATCACGAATAAATCCTTATCAACCGCATAGCTAAACCTTTTATCCATATCATGAAAAATTGCTGAATATTCCATAAAATTTCCCCTTTACACTTGTTGTTTTCCTGTATTTTAACTTACTTTTTTCAACAATTCTAGCACTATATCCACGATATTTTTAACTTTTTCTACTTTTATGCTTTTTTGCGATGATATTACTATTCATATAATTTAAAATGTGCGTTATCAGTTTAAAACCAATAACGCACATTTCCTCATTACATCCTTTTCCCGCATTTATATATGTCACAAGTCAAATTATAGTTCCTACCTGCGACAACTTTATATGTAAATTCAATATCAATAATTTTTTGCACCGTTTTTAATTTTCCTAAAATGAAATTTTAAATTCCACTGCCCTACAGGGCGGTAGAATTTAGTC